>URPI01000274.1 GCA_900549705.1 uncultured Eubacteriales bacterium | reverse complement strand
TCATAATTTTGAAAGATTCGCTGCGCTCTGCAACACCCTCGGGGGAAGCCAAGAGGCGCGCCGCCATTGGAAATTTATAAATTTTTAGCCAGGATTGTCTACTACAGTCCGAATGGGGCGCAGGCTTCATTATGGGCGCTCTTTCCGCTGCCTCAGCATCTCCATCAGCCTTGCATCCGCAAAGCAGCCCTCCTCCCAGGCGGCATCCAGGAGTGCATCCACATTGTCTGCATCGTTTTCAATCTCCTTGGAGTACAGCTGGGCATTTTCGATATAGTCTCCCGGCAGGCTTCCCACCAGCAAACAGGAAATCACGATAAACTTTGCCCTCCCCCGCAGGTCGTCATCGCTGATGGCCTGGAGCCAATAGCGCTCCACCAGATACCGGGCAAAGGCACCGGTCTGGGGCGGCAGGGGCTGGACGGTATGCTGCTTCAAAAGCGCTGCCCAGCGGGGCGTGAGGATTTCCAGGTGTTCAAAGAAGGAGAAAAATTCCTCGGTTTCCTGCATATCGGGCATCATTTCCCCGGTTTGGAAGGCGGCGGAAACGTCCATCTCCGGCGTGCCCCCGCCATCCAGCGCCGCCTGGGTCTGGGCACTGTAAAACAGCAGCAGAATCAGCGCCATAGAGGTCGGGTAGCTGTCCAGCAAGGTCAGCACCCAACTGCGGCTGGCTTTGAGCACCTCCATGGTGCGCTTGTCGTACTCCGGCTCCTCGCCGCCGGGGGTCTGGAAGGTCACGGTTGGTTCCGGCGGTGCGGTGAGAATCAGCCGTGCCGCCTCCGGGCAGCTCAGCTCCAAGCCCAGCTCCAAAAAGTCCCCATAGTCGTGGCGCAGCCGGGGGAACGCCCGGCACACCTGACACAGCAAGTCCTCTCCCAGCTCTGCCTGAATGCGGCACAGGCCATCGGTGCGCCACATGGGGCAGCGCCCCTCCTGCGCCAGCATCTGGGTGCCGTATTCCGTCTGCTTCATGTTCTGCCGCAGCGCCTCCCCCAGCTCACCGGGCAGGCAGCGATAGCGGGCAGCGGACACCTCGTCCACGTCCACGTCCCATTCCTTGCAGCAGCTGTCCGGGCATCGGGATGCCAGGCAGCGGAAGGAATCGTAATAGCTTGGTTTTGTTACTTCCATAAAAAGCTCCTGAAAACAGTGACCCATCCCGGGAGAACCGGTCACGGGAGTATTTTCTTACGCCTCGTCTGCCGCGTGCAGCACGGCATCAGCCGCTTCCCGCACATCGTGGCGGGCAGAACTCACCACATCCTGCAACTGGGAGAACAGCTCGGCCAGCTGGGCGGACACGGTATCAATCTGGTCGGCAGATAGCTCCACCTGGCCGGCAGCGGCTTCCAGCACCTGAGCGGCCTGCCGGGTCAGCTGAGAAGCCCGCTCCTTGGCGACCCGCTCCACCCGCTCGGCACGGCGGTAAGCCTCCAGCTCGGCCTGACCGGACACGGGGGCTTCGGGCTGGGGCTGGTCTTCCTTCTTCTGCTCCAATTCCGCAATGCGTGCCTTGAGGCGCTCGTTTTCTTCCTTGGCTTCCGCATTCTGCTGGGTCAGCGTCTCATTTTTCCCATTCAACGCTTCATTTTGTTCCTTTAGGCTCTCGTTTTCCGTCTGCGCGGTGCCTAAATCCCGCTCCAGCTGGGAGACGCGGTCTGCGTCCAGCGTCTCCTGCTTTCCCCGCAGGTATTCCAGTTCATTGGTCAGCTGCGCCACCTGGGCAGCGTGTTTGCTGTTAATATATTCCATGTACCGAACCACGTCTTCCCGGTTGAAGCCATTAAAGGAAGCGCGGAACTGATTGGGCTGTTCCATCCTCAAAAACCTCCTGATGCGCCTGTTTTTGTAGATTGTACCACAGTAACCCGAAGAAAACAACTCTTTTTTAATGACGCAACGAACCCCGGTACGGATCCGTCAGTTCCCTAACCCGCCCGGTTCGTTGCCATTCAGAAACCGTTTGGCACCCACCAACTGTAGGGGCGGATAGAATCCGCCCG
>URPI01000273.1 GCA_900549705.1 uncultured Eubacteriales bacterium | reverse complement strand
CTTCCCCCCGGGGGAAGCCAAGTGGTGCAAACCTTTAGCCTGTACGCTCTACTACAGAGGGCGTGTGCAATTTTAATCGGTACATACCTGGTAGCGTCATTAAAAAGGAGTAAGTTATGGAGAAAATTTTAGACATCATCACCGCGAAAATGCAAAAAGCATTTGAAGCTGCGGGTTACGATGCATCCTTTGGTCGGGTGACGGTTTCCAATCGGCCTGACCTGTGCGAATATCAGTGCAACGGCGCACTGGCTGCGGCAAAGCAGTACCATTGCGCCCCCATTCAGATTGCAAAGGCTGTGGCAGAGCAGCTGTGCAAGGAAGATTATGATATGTGTGAGGCCGTCATGCCCGGCTTCATCAATTTGAAGCTGTCCGGTCATTTCCTGGCAGACTATCTGGAGCAGATGCGTACCGCTCCTGATTTCGGCGTGGAAAAAACCGGTGCCGGCAAGACCATCGTGGTGGACTACGGCGGCGCAAACGTGGCAAAGCCCCTGCACATCGGTCACCTCCGCCCCGCCATCATCGGTGAATCCCTGAAGCGGCTGTATCATTACCTGGGCTGGAACACCATCGGTGACGTGCATCTGGGCGACTGGGGCTTGCAGATGGGTCTGATTATTGCGGAGCTTTCGGAGCGTCAGCCGGAGCTTCCTTATTTTGACGAAAGCTTCACCGGGGAATACCCTGCGGAAGCCCCCTTCACCGTCACCGACCTGGAAGAAATCTATCCCACCGCTTCTGCCAAGAAGTCCGACCCGGAATTTTCCCACAAGGCGCACCAGGCAACCCTGGAATTGCAGCAGGGTCGCCGGGGCTACCGGGCGCTGTGGCATCACATCATGAATGTGTCCGTGGCGGACCTGAAAAAGAACTATGACAACCTGGATGTCCACTTTGAAAAGTGGCTGGGCGAAAGCGATGCAGACCCCTATATTCCCGCCATGGTGGAGGATATGAAGAACCGGGGCATTGCGGTGCAGTCCGAGGGCGCTTGGGTCATTCCCGTGGCAGAAGAAGGGGACAAGAAGGAAATGCCTCCCTGCATTCTGGTGAAGTCCGACGGCTCCTCCATTTACGCCACCACCGACCTGGCAACCCTGGTGCAGCGGATGCAGGACTGGAACCCGGAGAAGGTGCTGTACGTCACCGACAAGCGGCAGAACCTGCACTTTGAGCAGGTGTTCCGTGCCGCCCGGAAGGCGGGCATTGTAAAGCCGGAAACCCAGTTGGAGCACGTTGGCTTCGGCACCATGAACGGCAAGGACGGCAAGCCCTTTAAGACCAGAGACGGCGGCGTGCTGCGGCTGGAAACCCTCATTTCCGACATGACCGACTTTGTCCGCACCAAGGTGGTGGAAAACAAGATTGTGGAAGACGACCAGGTGGAGGCCACCACCCAGAAGATTGCCATGGCCGCCCTGAAATACGGCGACCTGAGTAACCAGCCCACCAAGGACTATAATTTCGATATGGAGCGCTTTGCCGCTTTCGAGGGCAATACCGGCCCCTATATCCTTTACACCATTGTGCGGATTAAGAGCATCCTCAGCCGCTACGGCACATGGGAGCAGCTGCCCATCCAGCCCCCTGCCAACGACTATGCCAAGGAGCTGATGCTGTCCATCACCAAGCTGGGGCCCACCCTGGAAAATGCCCTGCGGACTTCCAGCCCCAACCTGATTTGCGCCTATATTTATGAGCTGGCCGGATGCGTGAACAAGTTCTACCATGAGACCCGGATTCTCACCGAGGAGGACGAGGCGCGCAAGGCGGGCTATGTGGCGCTGATTGGCCTGGCAAAGAACATTCTGGAGCAGTGCATCTGCCTGCTGGGCTTCTCCGCACCGGAAAAGATGTAGGCGACCGTGTCGCCAGACAATGGCGCACGGGGATCGTACCCATACGTCACTGCCCTAACCCGCCCGGTTCGTTCCCGCTCAGAAACCGGTTTGGAAATGCCCACTGTAGGGGTCGCCTATTAGGCGACCCGAAGCCTACGCAACAGAGCGGCTTGTTGAATGGTGTACGC
>URPI01000272.1 GCA_900549705.1 uncultured Eubacteriales bacterium | reverse complement strand
GCCTCCCCTGGAAGGGGAGGTGGTTGAGCGTTAGCGAAACCGGAGGGGTTTGTTCGTCAACTGAGCAAGAAAACCCCTCAGACAGCCCGTTCGGGCTGCCAGCTTTTAATCGTTGTATGATTGCCACTGGCAATCATAATTTTGAAAGACCCGCTGCGCTCTGCAACACCCTTTCAGGGGAGCCGAGACAGCGCTGCATAAATACCGAAATTCCATTCGCTGATTTTCAGCGATGCAGCATAGAAATATTACAAACAGAAGGAGCATATGATGATGAATAAACCTGTACTTGTTGTTCTGGCAGCCGGCATGGGCAGCCGCTATGGCGGGCTGAAGCAGATTGATGCCCTGGGCGGCAATGGTGAGGCCATCCTGGACTACTCCATTTACGATGCCTATCAGGCCGGATTCCGCACCGCTGTCATCCTGATCAAAGAGGCCATCCGGGAGGACTTCATGGCCGCTGTGGGCAAGCGCCTGGCTTCTTCTCCCATGGAAATCCGCTATGCCTACCAGGAACTCAATAAGCTCCCGGCGGGCTACAGCGTCCCCGAAGGCCGTGTGAAGCCCTTTGGAACCGGGCATGCCATCATCTGTGCCGGGGAAGAAGTGGGGAATGCCCCCTTTGTGGTTATCAATGCCGATGATTTCTATGGCCGCACCGCGTTCCAGAAGATGTATGAGTTCCTGTCGGCTGCCACTGACCCCTTTGACTATTGCATGGTGGGCTATGAGTTGGGCAAGACCGTTACCGATAACGGCAGCGTTGCCCGGGGCGTGTGCAGCACCGATGCCCAGGGCAATCTGACCACCATCACCGAGCGCACCCGAATTGAGAAGTACCCCGGCGGCATCCACTTCACCGAGGATGGGGAAACCTGGACGGATTTGCCCGCCGACACCACCGTGTCCATGAATTTCATGGGCTTCATGCCCAGCTTTTTGGAGGAAGCAACGGAGCTGTTCCCCAAGGCACTGGATGAAATTCTGGCGAAGAACCCCCTGAAGGGCGAATATTTCCTGCCTGCCATTGTTCAGCAGATGCTCACCGAGGGGCGCGCCACCATGAAGGTGCTCACCTCCCCGGATAAGTGGTATGGCGTGACCTATGCCGCTGACAAGCCGGTGGTGGTGGAAGCCCTGAAGAAGATGACCCGGGAGGGTCTTTATCCCGAAAAGCTGTCCTAACCGGCTGTTTCCTGCAAACCGTTTACCCGCTTTCCTGCAACTGGAGGTGCATCCATGGCAAATTTTACCCGCAGAGCAATCAAAGAGACGTTCCTGGAGCTTTTAGAGGAACGCCCCCTGGCAGATATCACCGTAAAGGATATTGTAGAAAAATGCGGCATTAACCGCAATTCCTTCTATTACCACTATCAGGACTTGCCCGCTCTTCTGGAGGAAATCATCCGGGAGGAGGCCGAGGGAATCATCTGCAAGTACCCCAATGTGAATTCCATTGTGGAGTGCTATGATGCCCTGATTGAGTTTGCTTCCCACCGCAAGCGCGCCATCATGCACATCTACCGCAGTGTTAATCGGGAGATGTTCGAGCAGTATTTGATGCAGGTCAGTGAGTATTTTATCCGCAGTTATGTGGATGCGGCTTTTGGGCGCGTGGAGATTTCCGCGGAGGATCGGCAGACCATCATTGACTATTATAAATGCGTGGGCTTTGGCCTGGTGCTGGATTGGCTGAACAGCGGCATGAATGAAGACCGGGCGAAAGCCATGCGTCGGATGTTCCTCTTAAAGCGGGACTTGAGCGAGGAGGTAGCCCAGCTGCTGAGCAGCCAGGTGTGATAGAGATTTTAGAAGGTCAAAAAAACAGCTGCATTCCGATGAAACGGGGTTGCAGCTGTTTTTTTGCAGGGTTGTAGCAGGGGAGATGAGCGTAGTAAAAAACGGCAAGCCCGGATGGACTTGCCGTTTTTTGGTGACCCGCCGGGGATTCGAACCCCGGACCCACTGCTTAAAAGGCAGTTGCTCTGCCAACTGAGCTAGCGGATCAGATTTGGCTGGGATGGCCGGATTTGAACCGACGAATGCCAGAGTCAAAGTCTGGTGCCTTACCGCTTGGCGACATCCCAAT
>URPI01000271.1 GCA_900549705.1 uncultured Eubacteriales bacterium | reverse complement strand
GCTTCCCCCCGGGGGAAGCCAAGGGGTGCTAACTTTTAGCGTGTACGCTCTACTAGCTCAATTCAAAGGAATTGAACACCTCACTCCATACAATCTGACTCTCCGGGGCATCCACATCCCGCAGGGTGGACAGACAGTAGTGATAGTTCCCATCATCGATGATAACACCCCGGCCAATGCGGTCGCCGGTTTCCCCCGCCGTTGCCCAGGCAAATTCCCAGCGCTTGGGGTAGTCCCGCCGGGTTTGCACCACGGTGATTTCCTCCTTTGAAAAACCGGTCAGAGCCCGAATGGTTGCCTCCAGGTCGCCGCCGGACAGGGTTTGCACCATCACATCATAGCCGTCACCCAGGTACAGCCGCCCGGTGTCGCTTTCCATGGCGCACTCCAGCGCCTCCCCCGGCAGTTCCAGATGAATTTGACTGGGTGCCGCCATCACCGGCTCCTCCCATACATCCGCTACCGTTTCCGCCGTCTCCACCTGGCCGCACCCGGCAAGCATCACTGCCAGCAATGCGGCAATCCACATTTTCTTCACACAGACACCTCCAGAAAGGATTTTCAATGAAAACACTTCTTCTTTTTTATCTGCTGATAATCAATGCGGTTGGCTTTCTGATTATGCTGGCCGACAAAGAAAAGGCAAAAAAGCACCTGTGGCGCATCCCGGAGAGCACGCTGCTCACCGTGGCCGTTTTGGGCGGAAGCATCGGCTGCTATGCCGGAATGCGGCTGTTTCACCATAAAACGAGAAAGCCAAAATTTTATATCGGCGTACCGGTCATTTTTGCGGTGCAGCTGCTGATTGCAGCGTATTTCCTGCAACGATAGTGCCCCCAATAGAGGGCGTGCGCAGGACATCACCAGTCGGGGGTGAGTTCTTCTTTCAGCGGCAGGGCGAAAATCTGGGCGGTGAGGTGGCGGTATTCGTTAAGGTCTGTGGTTTTGCGCAGGGCTTTGGCGTAGCGCTCGCTGCCCTGGAAGCGGCACAGCAGGTATCGCCAGTTTTCCTTCAATCGGAACATGGCATTGCGGGAGCCGCCGAAGGCCGCTAAGTATGCTTCCAGCAGGGCATCATAAAAGGCTGCCAGGGTCTTGGCATCCGTCCCGCCGGGGGTGAGCATTCCCGGGTCGCCAATCAGCCCTCGCCCCAGCATGACGGCCTGGACGGCGGGGTATTTTTCGTGGAATGCATCAATCTGTCGGGTGCTGCACAGGTTGCCGTTGAAGCACACCGGGAAAGGTGCTGTTTCCAGGGCGTATTGAAAGCAGTCCATGTGGAGATTGCCGTCGTAAAATTCCTTCCGCACCCGGGGATGGACAATCAGTTCCGCCAGGGGGTAACGGGCATAAACATCCATAATGCACCGGAACTCCTCCGGCGACTGCACGCCAAGCCGCGTTTTAATGGAGATGGGCAGAGGGGCGGCAGCGAAAATCTCGTTTAGAAAGGCATCCAGGGTATCGGCATCTGCCAGCATTCCGCTTCCCTTCCCTTTGGCCACGACCGTGCCGGAGGGGCAGCCCAGGTTCAGGTTCACCTGGCTGTAGCCCCGCTCCTTGATTTCCCGGGTCATCCACAGAAAATCCTCTGGATTTTTGGTCAGCAGCTGGGGGACTACCTGCACATCCAGGCTGTCTGCCGGGGGCAGCTCCCGCTCCTCCTTTGCCGTCAGCTTTCGATGAACGGTGGGGGAGAGGAAGGGGGTGTAATATCGGTCAATGCCGGGAAAAAAGCGGTGGTGCAGCTGCCGATAAATGCTGTCGGTCAGTCCCTCCATGGGGGCAAAGTAGTGGTACATGGTGTGTCCTTTCTGTGGAAACGCCCGTTGCATGGGCGTAGTGAAAAGTGAACAGTGGATGGTGGGAAGTGTGAAAGCTTTGTAACTGCCCCACGGGCGTTTCAGCGATTCACGATTATCCATTATCTTTTATCTTTTATCTAACGCAGGCACTTCCGCGTTTGAGCTGTCCGTTGGTTGCTGCGTGCCGCTGTAGTAGAGCGTACAGGCTAAAGGTTTGCACCGCTTGGCTTCCCACGGGGGGAAGCTGTCAGACGGCACTTCGGAACCGGCTGACTGATGAGGGGCGGCG
>URPI01000270.1 GCA_900549705.1 uncultured Eubacteriales bacterium | reverse complement strand
GCTTTGTGCTGCGGGCGGATTCTATCCGCCCCTACAGTTTGGGTGGGGAAGCTGCCGCCATTCAACAAACAGCTCTGCCTCGTCAGGTTTCGGGCGGATTCTATCCGCCCCTACAGTGGCGTGTGCAAGACGGTTTTTGAGTAGTCTTGTCACCGGGTGGGGGAGGGAACCAGCGTATTGGGACAAACCCCGCAGCGCCATTGTAAAGCGGCACAGCTGCCCGCCGCTTTACAAAAAATTTACATATTTCTTATTGCGAAATTTACAATGCAGGGTTATGCTTGAATTGTAAAGAAACGGCATAAAGAAAGGTGAAATAGATGGAAGGAATCAATTTTAACGAGAAAAAAGGCTTCATCTGCGATATGGATGGTGTCATCTACCACGGAAATAAAATTCTCCCCGGTGTGCCGGAGTTCATCCATTGGCTTCATGATGAAAAAAAGGAATATCTGTTTTTAACCAATAACAGCGGTTATACGCCCCGGGAACTGAATCAGAAATTGGCGCGCATGGGGCTTGACGTGCCGGAGGAGCATTTTTATACCAGCGCCCTGGCCACGGCAGCATTTTTAAAGGAGCAGGCACCCGGCTGCTCTGCCTTTGTCATCGGCGAGGCAGGATTGCTCAATGCCCTGTATGACGCAGGCATCACCATGAATGACGTAAATCCTGATTATGTGGTGGTGGGCGAGGGGCGCTCCTATTCGCTGGATACCCTCACGAAAGCAACCAACCTGGTGCTGGGCGGCGCAAAGCTCATTGGTGCCAACTCCGATGTCAGCGGCAATATTGAAAATGGCATTGCCCCTGCCTGCCGGGCACTGATTGCCCCCATCGAAATGGCAACGGGTACCCAGGCCTATTTCTGCGGCAAGCCCAACCCCCTGATGATGCGCACCGGCCTGAACCTGCTGGGCTGCCACAGTGCCGAGGCGGTTATGGTGGGTGACCGGATGGATACGGATGTGATTTCCGGCATGGAAAGCGGCATGAACACCGTGCTGGTGCTCTCCGGTGTTTCCACCCGGGAAACGCTGAAAACCTACGCCTATCGCCCCACCATGGTGCTTTCCGGCGTGGGCGACATCCCGGCTCTGGCAAAAAAGACGGAATAATTTTCCCACCGCCCTTTCTGCCCTTGCATTTTTTTTGGAACTGTGGTATAAAATATACAAAAGCAAGGGGTTGTTCCCAGGCAGAAATTGGAGTGTCAGCATGATGAATGTCCATGAGTCAGGAGAAATGTATTTGGAGGCAATATTGGTGCTCAGCCGCAAAAACGGCTTCGTGCGCTCCATCGATGTGGGAGAGTATCTGGGCTACTCCAAGCCCAGCGTGTCCCGCGCCATGGGTCTGCTGCGCAAGGGCGGACTGATTATCATGGAAAAGGACGGTGGGCTGTACCTGACCGACAGTGGCCGCGCCATTGCGGAAAAGATTTACGAGCGCCATACGGTGCTGTCCAAGGTGCTTGTCAGCCTGGGGGTGTCGGAGACTGTGGCGGTGGAGGATGCCTGCAAGATAGAGCATGACATCAGTGACGAGACGTTCCGCGCCGTCAAAGAGCACCTTGCCAGACACGAAGGAGAGAAACCATGAGCGGCTGCGCGGACTGCTCCGGCTGCAAGAGTGGGTGCAGCGGCTGCGGCGGCTGCCCCGGAGCGGGCAGCCTGGAGCTGACTCAGCCGGAGGTGGATTTCCTGCGGCTGCTGGGGCAGGTCGCTTTTCTGCCCATTGCCCGGAGGATGGGGGACGAGATGCCGGTGTGCCTGGAGAATGGACTCCCGGATGCCGCGCAGACCTCCCGGGTGCTGCTGATGCTGGAACGAAAGGCGCTGGTTTCCCTGGACTATCGTGAGCCGCTGAAGGGTGCGGCGTATGAGCGATACGCCGCCTATCCGGTGCAGGGCAGCGTTGCGCTGACTGCCCGGGGCATCAGGGTGCTGGAAGTGCTGGAATACCAGGGAATCCATGAATAAAAACAATAGCCCGCCGTGCAGAAAAACACGGCGGGCTTTTATACATTTTCAGGGGATGTTATGGCGCGAAGCGCCCATGCCTCCCCTGGAAGGGGAGGTGGTTGAGCGTTAGC
>URPI01000269.1 GCA_900549705.1 uncultured Eubacteriales bacterium | reverse complement strand
TTTCAAAATTATGATTGCCGGTGGCAATCATTCCAAAATTAAAAAGCTGTCATGATAAATAATCGGCACTTCGGAACCGATTATTTATCATGACTGATGAGGGGTAGCGATGGCTGAACATTACGGGCTGCCCGGTTAAATGGTGCAATCTGAAACGAATGCCGTTCATCGGACTGCATTTATATGCCAACCTGTCGCCACCCCTCATCAGCCTCACTTCGCTCGGCAGCTTCCCCCCGGGGGAAGCCGAGACGGCTTCGCCGTTTTGCCGGTTGCTGAACCGCTCTGTTTTGGAAACAAGTGGGCAGCGGAGGCAGCCGCTATGCGCCATATAAATATGTAATAACCATTATCTATATATAAGGAGACTAGCAATGATTACAGTCAGCAATTTGGGAATGCAGTTTGGCGGCCAGTGGCTGTTCCAGCACGTAGACCTTCAATTCCTGCCCGGCAACTGCTACGGCATCATCGGTGCCAACGGCGCGGGCAAATCCACCTTCCTGCGGATTCTCACCGGGGAGCTGGACTCCACCCAGGGCTCCGTCACCATCGACCCCACCAAGCGGATGTCCGTTCTGAAACAGAACCAGAACGCCTACGATGATTACACCGTCATGGACACCGTCATCATGGGCAACCAGCATCTGTATGACGTGATGAAGGAAAAGGATGCCATCTACGAAAAGCCCGACTTCTCCGATGAGGACGGCCTGCGGGCTGCCGACCTGGAAGCTGAGTTTGCAGAGCTGGGCGGCTGGGAAGCAGAAAGTGATGCCTCCCGGCTGTTGCAGGGTCTTGGCATCGGCACTGAGCTGCACTATGATGTGATGGGAAATGTTGACCCCCGGCTTAAGGTGAAGATTCTGCTGGCACAGGCACTGTTCGGCAACCCCGACATTGTTATGCTGGACGAGCCCACCAACAACCTGGACATCGAAGCCATCAACTGGCTGGAAGATTTCCTGCTGGACTTCCCCGGCATGGTGATTGCGGTCAGCCACGACCGTCACTTCCTCAACACCGTGTGTACCCACACCGTAGACATTGACTACGGCAAGATTAAGATGTATGTGGGTAACTACGACTTCTGGTACGAGTCCAGCCAGATGGTGCAGGCCATGCTGCGGAACAAGAACAAGAAGAACCAGGAGAAGATTGAAGAATTGCAGCTGTTCATTCAGCGCTTCTCCGCCAACAAGTCCAAGGCCAAGCAGGCAACCGCCCGCCGGAAGCTGCTGGACAAGCTGACCGTGGAAGAAATGCCCTGCTCCACCCGCCGCTATCCCTTTGTGGGCTTCCAGGCCGAGCGGGAGCTGGGCAAGGACGTGCTGACGGTGAAGGATGTGTCCGTTACCGTGGACGGCGTGAAGCTGCTGGACAAGGTGTATTTCTCCGTGAACCGCACGGATAAGATTGCCTTTGTGGGCGAAAACGAGCTGGCACAGACGGCGCTCTTTAAGATTCTCATGGGCGAATTGGAGCCGGACGAGGGCAGCGTCAAGTGGGGTGTGTCCACCATTCGCTCCTATCTGCCCAAGGACAACAGCGCGTATTTTGAGGGCAACGACATGGAGCTGGTGGACTGGCTGCGCCAGTATTCCGCCAAGAAGGACGACGTGTACCTGCGGGGCTTCCTGGGGCGGATGCTGTTCTCCAACGAGGATGTGTTCAAGCCGGTGAATGTGCTTTCCGGCGGCGAGAAGGTGCGGTGTATGCTCAGTAAGATGATGCTCTCCGGTGCCAATGTGGTGCTGCTGGACCAGCCCACCAACCATCTGGACATGGAGTCCATCCAGGCCGTCAACAAGGGCCTGGAAGCCTTTGGCGGCGTGGTGCTGCTGGCCTCCCACGACCACGAAATGCTGACCTCCACCTGTAACCGGGTGATTGCCTTCCAGCCCGACGGCACCATCATTGATAAGTACGGCACTTATGACGATTACCTTGCCTGGATGGCAGAGCGGAAAGCCGCCCAGGGTTAAGTGCAGCCCAATGGCGGCACAGAGCGACTGGATGAATGGAGCTGCTTCCGCAACTGCCCCTTGGCTTCCCCCGAGGGTGTTGCAGAGCGCAGCGAATCTTTCAAAATGATGATT
>URPI01000268.1 GCA_900549705.1 uncultured Eubacteriales bacterium | reverse complement strand
GCAAACCTTTAGCCTGTACGCTCTAGTAGGGGGCGACGAGCAGTCGACCCGGCACAGAGCACCCCATAGGGGCGCTTTGTGCCACGGGCGGATACTATCCGCCCCTACAGGTAGGATTTCCAAACGTCCTCAGGATATGCAAAAAGGACTGCTCAAGGCAGTCCTCTCTGCTATTTCAGTTCCCACTCTTTAATTTGAGCGGATTTTTCATACAGCCGCAAATAGCTGTCGTACCGGGAGGGCACAATCTTCCCTTCTTCCAGCGCCTGCCGCACCCCGCAGCCCGGCTCCTGCCGGTGGGAGCAGTCGGCGAACTGGCACGTCCCCATCCAGGGGGCAAAATCCGGGAACGCATACTGTAGATTTTCTTTCAGTATCACATCCATCTGGTCGGTATCGAAGGAGGAAAACCCCGGGGTATCCATTACAAAGGTGTCTTCCTCCAGGGTGTACAGCTCCACATGGCGGGTGGTATGACGGCCACGCCCCAATTTTTCGGACACCTCGCCGGTTGCCAGGTTCAGTGCGGGACACAGGGCGTTGAGGATGCTGGACTTGCCGATGCCGGTGTTGCCGGTAAAGGCGGTAAGCTTCCCTCTGAGGAATGCACGCAGCTGCTCCACGCCCTCGCCGGTAACCGCGCTGGTGGCAATCACCGGGAAGCCCGCCTTTTCATAAATCTCCCGCAGCTTCTGCGCCGGATCCAAATCGCATTTGTTGATGCAGATGACGCATTTCACATTCTGGTTTCCGGCAATGGCAGTCACTCGGTCAATGAGAAACGGCTCTGTTACCGGGTTGACGTTGGCCGCAAAAATAGCCAGGGCATCCACATTGGCAACCGCCGGACGGACAAAGCTGTTCTGCCGGGGCAGCACCGCCTCTACCATACCCTTGCCATGCTCCACGGTGATTTCCACCATGTCGCCGGTGAGGGGCGTGACGTGCTGCTTCCGCAGAACGCCTCTGCCCCGGCAGGTGACCACCTGACCGGGCAGCTGCACGTCATAAAACCCGCTGAGGGAGCGGATGATTCGTCCCGTCTGTTTTTCAACCATTTTTGAACGTCACTTTCATAGACTGGTAGTATTGTCCGTCGATGTACAGGTCGTATTCCTGCTCCCCGGAACCGGTGAGCGCCACGGTAAAGGTGAAGTCTCCGGGGTTGATGGTGCCGCTGGCAACCTGCTGATCTGCCTGCCCCTTGCGGCAGATAATCAGCTTATAAGCTTCCGCTCGGACGGGCACATTGAAAATCACCGTTTCCGCCTGAGGCGTGCCGGAAGCTGCGGCCTGGGTGGGAGCCGTGGCGGAATCGCTCTTGTAGTCCGCACCGTTGGACACCCCCAACAGGATTTCCTTGCTCAAGGCCACCACGGAACCGGCTGTTTCGGACTGGCGCACCACCACACCGGCGGGCTTGTCACTTTTCACCTCATAGGTTTCGATGGTGGCGAAGCCCTTGTCCTTCAGCGCCTGAATCGCGGTGGTGGAGTCCAGCTTCATCACATCCGGCATCACTGCCGTTTCAATCTCCTGTCCCTCAGAAATTTCCAGGATGATATGGGTATTCACATCCAGAGTGGTTCCCGCCTTTTCGGACTGGGTGACCACCCGCCCCTTTTCCTCCGTGCTGTACACACCGGTGACAGTCACATTCTGAAAGCCGCATTGGTCCAAAAACTCCAACGCCCGTTCCTTCATCACGCCCAATAAATTGGGCATTTTGCCCGTCACCGTGGATGGGCCGGTGCTGACAAAGAGGCGCACCGTCTGCCCGTCGGAAAGCTCTGCCCCGGCAGCAGGATCCGTGTGCACCACATACCCGGCAGGATAATCGTCACTGGCTTCCTCCCGCACCAGAGGTTTCAGCCCCTGACCCATCAGGAAGGAGGTAGCTCTGTCCTGGGTGATGCCCACCAGGTCTTCCATCAGCTTCACGTTTGGCTCCTTCCCCATGCTGATGGTGAGGTACAGCTCCGTGCCCTTGGCAACCATCAGGCCGCCCGCCGGCTCCTGGTGCATGATTTGCCCGGCCACATAAAAGTCGTCATACTGCTGCGGGCGCAGACGAATGGTGAAATTGGGATAGCGGCTGTCAAAGTCCTCGTT
>URPI01000267.1 GCA_900549705.1 uncultured Eubacteriales bacterium | reverse complement strand
ACCGTTCGCCGCCCCTCATCAGTCAGCCGGTTCCGAAGTGCCGTCTGACAGCTTCACCCCGGGGGAAGCCATGCGGTGCAAACCTTTAGCCTGTACGCTTTAGTAGTTTGGGCGCAGAAAAGAGAACGCTTGTGCATGAATTTCCGTGATTTACAACGCGAAGGGATGTCTTTTTTAAGATTTCCTTAATCCCCTTGACACAAACTGTACTAAGTGTTATACTAACTGCGCTAGTACAGTTAGTCACTACACCACGATTACAAATCCCAAAAAGGAGGATGATGCCCATGCTGCTGCATTTGGACTATCGGGATTCCAGGCCCATTTATGTACAGATTATGGATGCGCTGCGCCAGCAAATTGCATCCGGCGTGCTTTTGCCGGAGGAAAAGCTGCCCAGCGTCCGGGAGTTGGCGGCGAGCCTCTCCATCAACCCCAACACCATCCAGCGTTCCTATCGTCAGCTGGAAATGGAGGGATGGATTGCCACCGTGCCGGGCAAGGGCTGCTTTGTGTGCGGCATTCCCGAGGGAGACCCCCAGGAGGAGCTGCGGCTGCTGCGGCAATTTGACGACAGCGCCCGGAATCTGCTGCTGCGGGGCTACACCCGTCAGGAGCTGATGAAAAGACTGGAACAGGAGGAGAATCATGCTTAACCTGAACAATGTAACAAAAACCTTTGGCAGCTTTAAGGCGCTGGACAACCTCAGCCTTTCCGTGCCCAAGGGCGCTGTGTATGGTCTGGTGGGACCCAACGGCGCAGGCAAGTCCACCGTCATCCGCCACCTTACCGGCATCTACCAGCCGGACAGCGGCACCGTCACCGTAGACGGTCAGCCCGTTGCCGATGACCCCAATCTGAAAGAGCGCATCGGCTATATTTCCGATGACGTGTTCTATTTCCCCGCCGCCACCATGGAGGATATGCACCGGTTCTACCGGGATGTGTATTCCCGGTTTGACGAACCCCTGTATCAAAAGCTCAAGGAAGCGTTTCCCCTGCCCACCGGCAGCATCCGCCGCTTCTCCAAGGGAATGCAGAAGCAGGCCGCCTTCCATCTGACCCTGAGCGCCCGCCCCGATGTGCTGATTCTCGACGAGCCGGTGGACGGCCTGGATCCGGTGATGCGGCGGCAGGTCATGAGCCTGGTGCTGTCGGACGTTGCCGAGCGGGGCACCACGGTGCTGATTTCCAGCCACAACCTGCGGGAGCTGGAGGATGTATGCGACCATGTGGGCATCCTGGATCACGGAAAGATGCTGCTGGAAAAGAGCCTTGCGGATATGCAGGGCGGCACGGTGAAGCTGCAAATCGTGGGAGATGCCCCGGCGGGCTTCCCCATTCTCCACGAAAGCCGCTCCGGGCGGCTCAGCACCTTCATTCTCCGGGGCAGCTATCCCCAGGTGGAGGAGCGGTGCCGACAGATGAATCCGCCCTATTTTGATGTGCTGCCCCTGTCTCTGGAGGAAATCTTTATTTATGAATTGGGAGGTGTCAACTATGAAATTAAAGAGAACCTGCTATGATCCCGCCATCAGCCGGGTAACCGTGAAACGATATGGACTGGTTGGCGTTCTGTACACCATTGGCATCATTCTGATTACCGTGGGATTTATCAATCCCGTATACTATGGCGAAGCCTTGTCGGATGTGCAGAATCTGTGCACCACAATGCCCTTTATCAATCTTGTATATGCCGCCCTGCTGACCCAGCTGCTGCTGGGCGACCTCTACAATCCCCGGCTGAGCTATGGGCTGCGCAGTTTCCCCATTACCCAGGGCGGCTGGTTTGGCACCCAGGTGATTCTGGGCATCGTCAGCGTGCTGCCCGGCATCTTGATTTCCGGCATCATTCTGGCTGCAATGCTCACCGCCTACCGCATCTATATTCTGGTTTTCCTTGGCTACGCCTTCCTTTCCTTCCTGTTTTTCTACGGGGCGGCGCTGCTGTGCGCCGTGTGCGCCGGCAACCGGCTGGGAATGATGCTGCTTTACTGCGTGGTGAATTTCATTGGGCTGTTCTATGGCTGGATGGTCATCCGGGTGTTCTGCCCCCTGATTTATGGCATTTACCTGCCCAACTTCTCTGTGACATTCGTGCCGGTTGCACAGATGTATGACCAACGTCCTTTCGATTTTACTTACCAGCAAAATCTGGCGGTCAGCGCAGCAGGCGGAGATGAGGCGTTCCGCGCCAGCTATTTTTCCTCCGCTAATTTGCAATCCGTCCAGCTTA
>URPI01000266.1 GCA_900549705.1 uncultured Eubacteriales bacterium | reverse complement strand
ACCCCGAAGGGGCGCTTTGTGCTGCGGGCGGATTCTATCCGCCCCTACAGGGCGTAGCAAAAACCATCGGCTTGCAGCAGCCAACAGGGCACACTCCCTCAGTCAGCCCGTTCGGGCTGCCAGCTCCCTCAGAGAGGGAGCCAAGGGCACTTCGTGCCTGCGGGCGGGTGAGGGTACCAACGTATCCGTACAAAGTTTGTAGCGTAATGAAAAAAGGAAGATGCTTATGAAAAAATCCATCGCACAGAAAAAAGCCCTGGAAGCCAGCGTCATTCGCAGTCAGATGCAGAAGGAGGGCAAGGACTGGAAGCCCGCCGGAAAGGCGAAAAAGGTGCATCCCCTGGCCGCGCTGCTTGCCTGCACCCCCTTTGCGGGACTGTGGTATGCCACCAAATATGTGTTCGCGGGCTACCAGTTCATTGCGCTGGTGTGCCTGTGCATCATCGGAATCATCCTGTTTTATGGCTTTATGCCGGTGATTGGGCGGGTTGCGCCCCAGTTTGCCAGGGTATGTACCATCATTTTTACAGCGGCGCTGGTGTGCGGCCTGATTCTGTTCGGCACTACCGAATCCTTTATCCTCCGCGCCAGCCGCGGCACGGAAAATCCCCAGTCGGCGTATCTGGTGGTGCTGGGGGCGAAGGTGCGGGAGGACGGCCCCTCCGTCTCCCTGATGGATCGCATCCAGGCCGCCGCCCAATTCCTGACGGAGCACCCCGATACCATTGCCATCGTCTCCGGCGGCCAGGGGGAGGATGAACCCATCACCGAGGCGCAGTGTATGCACGATGAGCTGGTGAAGCTGGGCATCTCCGAAGACCGCATCTGGATGGAGGACAAGTCCACCTCCACCGATGAAAACCTGCGGTTCAGCCTCCGGCTGATTGAGGAGAAAACCGGCAAGCGTCCGGAAAAGCTGGCCTTTCTTTCCAGCGAGTATCATCTGTTCCGTACCAGCCTGATGGCAAAAAAGCTGGGGATTGAATTTGAGGGCGTGCCCGCCAAAACATCCAATGTTACCCAGCTGATCAACCACGCCATGCGGGAGGTTGCAGGGGTATGGCATTTCTATATTTTTGGGAGGTAAGAAACCATGATGGAAAAGCAATATGCAGATTATTCCTGGGAGATGGCCGCTCAGCTGCTTGCCATCGATTCCCCCAGCGGCTACACCCAGCGGGCAGCCCAATGGGTGTGCGACAGCTTCCGGCAGCTGGGCTTTGATGCCCGGCTGACCCGGAAGGGCGGCGTGCTGGTGGACTTCGGCGGCGAAAACAAGGAGGATGGTTTGCTGCTGGAAGCCCACACCGATACCCTGGGCGCGATGGTATGCCAAGTGAAGGGCAGCGGTGCATTGAAGCTGACGAACCTGGGCGGCATGAACGCCAACAACGCCGAGGCGGAAAACGTGCGGGTGTATATCCGGGACGGCAGGGTGTATGAGGGCACCTGCCAGCTCCATGACCCCAGCATCCACGTCAACGGCGGCTATAACGATGCAAAGCGCAGCTGGGACAGCGTGGAAATCATTCTGGATGAGGATGTCCATTCTCAGGAGGATGTGAAGGCGCTGGGCATCGAGGTGGGGGACATTGTCTGCTTCGACCCCCGCACCCGGCGCACGGCCTCCGGCTATCTCAAGAGCCGGTTTTTGGATGACAAGCTCAGTGTGGGCATCCTGTTCGGCTTTGCCAAGTATCTGAAGGACAATGGCATTACCCCCGCCCGCCGGGTGTACGGTCATGTGACGGTGTATGAGGAAGTGGGTCACGGCGGCAGTGCCAGCGTGCCGGAGGGCGTTACCGAGGCCATCTCCGTGGACATGGGCTGCGTGGGTGACGGCCTGAGCTGCACCGAGCGACAGGTTTCCATTTGCGCCAAGGATTCCGGCGGCCCCTACAGCTACCAGGTGGTGGGCAAGCTCATCGAGGCGGCCAAGAAAACCGGCGCGGATTACGCCGTGGACGTGTATCCCCACTATGGCTCCGACGTGGAAGCCACCCTGCGGGCGGGCTATGACCTGCGCCACGGCCTGATTGGCGCGGGTGTGTTTGCCAGCCATGGCTATGAGCGCAGCCACATCGACGGCGTTTATAATACGCTGAAGGTGCTGTGCGGGTATTTGGACGTATAAGGGAAGGCGGCGCGGTTCGTAATGTGGAACTGCATCCCCATTTGCTAACGCCCCGCCTGCTTGCGTAATTGAGCTGTTCGATGAATGGGGTCAGCTTCCCGCGACTGCCCCTTGGCTTCCCCCGGGGGTGTTGCAGAGCGCAGCGAATCTTTCAAAAT
>URPI01000265.1 GCA_900549705.1 uncultured Eubacteriales bacterium | reverse complement strand
ACCATAAGCTGAATCCACACAATGCGGCTGGTTGTTCCATATCTTCATGCTAACAACGTGTTCATATAATTTTAACTTATGCAATCGTCCTGAGCGGCGCACAGGACGATTGCGCGAGTTACAAATGTGTGAACACCTCGATACTCGAGTACGCCCGTAGGGGTCGCCAATTTGGCGACCCGCCAGCCCTCGGTTTCCACCGCACCGGGTAGGGGCGGCTCGAAGCCGCCTGCCTGCCCCCGCAACGGAGCAGCTCAATGAATGGTATTAACCAAATGTTTCTGAGTTCTTGGCTTCCCCCCGGGGGAAGCCAAGAGGTAGCAGCCGGGAGCTGCCCCCATTCACCGAACCGCTCTATTGCGGGAGCGTCTCGCATTCGATGGTCGTGGTGTTCACACATTTTTTACTCCCACAATAAGAGAAATTCCCTTGATATACCCTTGCAAAACAGCACAATTTGTTGTAATATGAAAGAGACTACGTGTTTTAAGAGGTGACCACCGTGGAAATCATCTCCATAGTCTCCATCATCACCGAAACGGTTGCAATCGTCATCAGCGCCTTCGTTGTCTTCTTTTTCCTGATTCAAAAGAAGGAAACACCCATCGACAAAAACATTTTCAAAATGGTCTGCCTGACAATCGCGGTGCTGTTTTGCGATATTCTCTGCTACTGGTACAAGGGGGAGTCCTCCCAGCTGGCCTATTTCATGGTTCGGCTCGGCAATTTCTTCCTGTACCTGGTGAACTATCTCATCTTCATCTGCTACGGCAAAGCGCTGTACCTTGCCTTGAAGCCGGAAAGTCCCCTCCAGAAGCGCTTGTTACAGGCGGTGTACGTCATGACCTACCTGAGCATCGGGCTGCTGGTGGTTTCCCAGTTCACAGGGATTCTCTATTCCTTCGATGAAACCAACCATTATTACCGTGGGCGGCTGTACTATCTTGCCCAGGCTGCCCCCATCTGCGGCGGCGTGATTTACTTTGCTCTTATCATTGCCAACCGCAGGAAAATCTCCAAGAACGTGCTGCTGGGCTTCTCTGTTTATCTGATACTGCCGCTGCTTGCCACGGTTTACCAGACGTTTTTCTATGGCTACCCGGCGCAGACAGTGGCGGGGGTCATCGGCTGCTGGGGCATTTTCCTGGCACGGGAGGTGGAAATCCGCAACCAGCTGCAACAGGCGCTGAACCAGGCCAACCGGCGGCAGGAGGAGCTGGAGCGGACGCTGGAATTGGTCAACGAGCAGTTTGCCGTGCTGCAATCCGTGGCGGAAGTATACTGCATGATGTGCTTGATTGACCTGGACAGAGGCAGCGCCAAAATGGTGCGGGCGGAAAGCCAGAATTGCAGCCGGGAAAAACCTCCCCGGGATGTGCAGGGAATCATAGGAGCAGTCATTGCAGCCACTGCCCCCGGGCAGCAGGAGCAGGTGCAGGAATTTATGAATTTGACCACCCTCTCCAACCGGATGGGCGGCAGCAAAACCCTGTCGGCAGAATTTACCATTGAGCAGCTGGGCTGGGTGCGTGGGCAGTTCATCGCCGTCCACACCGATCCGGGCGGCAGGTTGACCCGGGTAATTTTCGTCATGGAGAACATCAACGAGGAAAAGCACCAGCAGGAAACCCTGCTGAAAAAATCCAGAACCGATGGACTGACCGGGCTATACAACCGGGGAGCCTACCAGGATACCATCTTCCAGTACAAGGACGAGCCGATTGAAGATGATTTTACCTTAATCTCCTTCGACCTGAACGGGCTGAAAACCGCCAATGATACCCTGGGGCATCAAGCGGGTGACGAGCTGATTATGGGCGCTTGTCAGTGCATGAATCAGGCCTTCGGCACCCTGGGCAGGCTCTACCGGGTGGGCGGCGACGAATTTGCCTGCCTCGCCATTGTCCCTCAGGAGACGCTGCAAGAGGCGCTATCCCGGTTTGACCGACTGGTGGATGAATGGTCGGGAAGGCTGGTGCATTCCCTGTCCATCGCCTATGGCGTGGTACGCAAGCAGGAGCTTCCCCACGGCACCATTGAGGAAATGGCGGTGCTGGCAGACCAGCGGATGTATGGCGCAAAGCGGGTTCACTATCAGAAAAAAGAAAACGACCGCAGAGGGGGAAGGCGCTAAGCCTCCTCCCAGCGGCAAGAAGAAAATTCGCCCGGGTCGGCTATGTGCTGACCCGGGTTTGTGTTATGTCGGGGGGAGTATTTCGTTGGATTGGGTTTCGGCCCTCGGTTTCTACCGCACCGGGTAGGGGCGGCTCGAAGCCGCCCGCTAGCGGCAAAACCGCTC
>URPI01000264.1 GCA_900549705.1 uncultured Eubacteriales bacterium | reverse complement strand
ATGTACGCACCAGCCTGTATGCACTGCAGGCTGGTGCGTGCTTTATTTCGCGAAGTTCTCCACATCGGGAATCCTGCCGTTTGAGTCAGCCAGACCGCTCCTGGGATTGGGGGTGGTGGCGGTACGCCCCATGTCATCGCTATCGGGGGCGGTCTCTCCGCCGGTGGGCGCTGTGGCTGCATCGGTGGTAGGCTGGGTTGACGGTTGAGTTGTCGGCGGTGTGGTGGGTGTCGTTGTTGGCTCGGTTGTTGGCATGGTGGTCGGTGCGGTGGTGGGGGCTGTTGTTGGAGTGGTGGTTGGTGTGGCCATGGAATTGCCCCGGCATCCAGACAGCAGCAGCGCCAGCAGTGCGGCTGCACCCACCAGTTGAATCGTCGCTTTCATAATATCCCTCCAAAGAGATTGTGTTCAAAGGGAGTATACCCACAGGCATCCAAATCATACATTTCTCAAGAAATTAGCCATTGCTATTTTTTGCTGTTTGTGTATAATATAAGAAGAAAGAAAACCACGACATAAATATAAAATACATAAAAGGAGTCGTTTCCATCATGAAGAAGCTCTCGGTAAAAAAAGATTCCCAGTGCATGGCTTGCCTGGAGTGTGTCCGCGCCTGCTCCGTTGCATTCTACAAGGAGTTTGATCCCGCCTACAGCTGCATTCAGATTGTTGCCAAGGGAACCGGGGCAAAGCCCAATGTGTGCATCCAGTGCGGCAAGTGCATGAAGACCTGCGAGCATGATGCAATCACCCAGAACCCGAAAACCGGCGTTTATATGATTAACAAGAAAAACTGCGTCGGCTGCGGCAAGTGTGTGGAGGTCTGCCCCACCAAGGTGATGGTACACAAGCCCGAGAATCCCGTTTCCAAGTGCATCGCCTGCGGCATTTGCGTCAAGGCCTGCCCCATGGAAGTGCTGGAAATTGTGGAAAAGTAAAATATGCTTCCTTCAAGACCGCCGTTCGCAGGAACGGCGGTTTTTTGGCGGCAGTGCCGCCGGACAATGACACTGCGGGGCGTGTACCAATATGGTGCTTCCCTCTAACCGTAATGTACACCGGACCACGGGGACGGACGTGCTGCCGCGAGAGGATTTCAACGTAAAACCCGCACGACGATTGCGTGAGTAAACAATTTGTAAATGATGTAGTAAGTATCGCTATTGCTGGCACGAAGTGCCCATGCCTCCCCTGGAAGGGGAGGTGCCGAACGAACGTGAGGCGGAGGGGTTTGTCCGTAAACTGAGCAAGAAAACCCCTCAGTCAGCCCGTTCGGGCTGCCAGCTCCCCTTTCAGGGGAGCCAAGGCGGCTTCGCCGCTCGGGTCGCCAGGTTGGCGACCCCTACGTCGCTCATTCTATTGACAATGCGTTCGTATATTTTTAACTCATGCAATCGTCGTATAAAACCTGCTTTTGTTCTTGCACACAGGCGTAACTTGTGCTATACTGTAGCCGATTATACACCCGGAGGCGTTTACTGTGGAATTAAACTCTTTTCAGGAAAAAATGCGGCATTTTCTGCCGGAAATTGAACTCCGTTTTGCGGAACCCATGAGCCGCCATACCTCGCTTCGCATTGGCGGCCCGGCGGAGGTGATGGCGTTTCCTCAAAATCCTCAGGAATTGGCACATATCTTGAAAGTGACCAAAGAATTGGACATCACTTGCGCTATCCTGGGTGCAGGAACCAACATTCTGGCACCGGACGAGGGGTGCAGGGGGCTGATCATCTGCCTGAAGGACTGCCTTGGCGGCATGGAGCCGCTGCCCGGAAACTGCATTCGGGTGATGGCAGGGGTTACCATGGCACGGGCGGCGGTGTTTGCGGCCAACCATGGCCTTTCCGGTCTGGAATTTGCCCATGGCATTCCCGGTACGGTGGGCGGCGGCGTTTATATGAATGCCGGAGCCTATGGCGGCGAGATGAGCGGCATTTGCCGGAGTGTGACATTGATGGACGGGGCAGGGCAGCTGCGGGAGGTGAACGCCCGGGAGCTGGAATTTTCTTACCGTCACAGCAAGCTTCAGGAAAGCGGCGAGATTGTGATTAGCGCCGCTTTGCAGCTACAGCCCGCTGCACCGGAGGAAGTCAAGCAGAAAATGAGGGAGCTGCAAGCAAAGCGCCTGGCTTCCCAGCCGCTGGACTACCCCTCCGCCGGGTCTGCCTTTAAGCGGCCTGCGGGCGGCTATGCGGCTGCCCTCATTGACCAGGCGGGGCTGCGGGGCTTCCAGGTGGGGCAGGCTGCCATTGCCCGGAAGCACGCGGGCTTTGCCATCAATCTGGGCGGCGCAACGGCGGCGGAGA
>URPI01000263.1 GCA_900549705.1 uncultured Eubacteriales bacterium | reverse complement strand
CTGTTCATAAATTATTAGTCAGAACAGTCTAGTAGGGGTCGACGAGTATGTCGACCCGACACAGAGCACCCCGAAGGGGCGCTTTGTGCTGCGGGCGGATTCTATCCGCCCCTACAGGACATTACAGCACCCAGCGAAATGCAATGCAGAGAACCACCATCAGCACGGTGGTTCCATACATCAGCTTGCAGCTGGCGGGAATGTCCTCCGGGGTGATTTCCCGCAGGGCATCTCCGATGTACTTCTTCTTATGCAGCACGCCGTGATAGCTGGCATCTCCCGCCAGCCGCAGACCCAACAGACCGGCGCATACCGATTCCGTTTGGGCAGAGTTGGGGCTGGCGTGGTTATAGCGATCCCGGCGGAAAATCTTCCAGCCGTTTTTCACATTCATGCCGCACAGCGCTCCGGCAGCCAGCATCAAAATGGCGCTGAGCCGGGCGGGGATAAAATTGAACAGGTCGTCCAGCTTGGCGGGGGTGCAGCCCACGTTTTTGTAGGGCGGCTCCACATAGCCCAGCATGGAATCCATGGTATTGACCGCCTTATAGAAAAAGCCCAGGGGTGCACCGCCCAGCACCAGAAACAGCAGCGGGGCAATCACACCGTCGGAGGTATTTTCCGCCACGGTTTCCACGGCGGCTCGTGCCACCGCCGCTTCGTCCAGCTGGTCGGTGTCCCGTCCCACAATCATGGAGACGGCATGGCGCGCTTCCTGGATGGTGCCGGTTTTCAGCGCATGGTATACCTTCATGCTTTCGTCCCGCAGGGAACGGGGGGCAATAATCTGCCAGCACATGATGCTTTGCACCGCCAGCGCCAGCCAGGGGGAAACCTGCCCGCACAGCCGCAGGATGCCCCAGGGCACCAGGAAGCTGATGGCGGTGGTAAAAATCCAGATCAGCCCACCGGCGACCCATTCGCCCCGCTGGGTTTTGGGCAGCAGCCGGCGGAAAAATTTTTCCAGAATGGAAATCAGCTTTCCGATGAAGATAACCGGATGGGGCAGCCGGTGGGGATCGCCCAGGCAGCAGTCAATCAGAAAGCCAATGAGAATGGATAATGCAATTTGATTCATAAGGATGCCTCTTTTGTGGCGGAAATTGGATAATACGGATTTTGCAAGCGCAGGTTGAATGGCACACGCCCTGTAAGGGTCGACGAGTATGTCGACCCGGCGAAAAGCACCACGAAGGGTGCTTTTCGCTGCGGGCGGATACTATCCGCCCCTACGGTTCGAGCGGGGAAGATGTTCCCGTTTTAACGTACTGCTCAATTTCGGGAGCCTGTAATTAGATAATAGATAATAATGAATCGTGAATAAGTGAAACACCCACGGACACAGAAAGAAAAACTTCTTCACGATTATCGATTCGCTGTTCACTTTTTACTGCCATCAGGCAGTAAAAATCGGGGGGAGTGGGCAAACTCCCCCCGGAGGAAATCACACGCAGACCTGTTTCCCGGGAGGGCAATCCGGCTCGGGGCAAGAGGGAATCCCCAATCCGGCAGCCGGAAAACAAGAAAACTGCGACAGTGAACCCACTGCCGCAGCCGATTTTCTGCGCCAAAAGCAACTGCGCCCCATACTTGCAGAGCAGCAGTACACAACCCATCCTTAGCAGTTATCCTGACTTTGCACCTCACCGGCTGCCGCACCGCCTTCTCAGGAAAATCCCAATGACCGGCTTTCGCCTTGTGCGGCCGCCTCCGCGCTTACAGTGGCGGTACCGTTCGGGAGTTGCACCCGATTCCCTATTCTCTTTTGAAATCCGCACGATTCCAAAAGCACTAAGATGGTTATTTACTTTCCCCGTAACCATAACACATTTTTGATTTGTTGTCAATCAGAAATCCGGGATAAAGCCCTTGTCGGCCGCCTCGGCCTCCTGGGTGAAGCCCTCTAAATCGTTGAGGTACATCCAGCTGAGGACTGCGTCATATTCTTCGTCGGTAATCCGCCGATCGTAGGGGGCGGGCAGACCGCCCATGGGGGTGTATTGCCGCATCAGGCTCACCAGTACTTCGCCGGGGCGGAAATGCTCGCCAATCCAGTCCAGGGCTTTCAGGGAATTTTCTACCTGCCCCGGCAGGATGAGATGGCGAATCACCACGCCGCTTTTCAGCTTCTCCCCCTCCCATTGGGGAGCGCCCACCTGCTGCACCATCTCCCGGATGGCAGCGGCAGCGGTGGGGAAATAATAGGGGGCAGCGGATAGCCGGAGGGCGAGCTTGGAGTCGGTGTATTTGAGGTCGGGCAGATAGATGTCCACCAGACCCTTTAGCGCCCGAATGGTCTCCGGCTTTTCGTAGCCGCCGCAGTTGTACACCACCGGCACGGGCAGCTTGGGCGACAGCGCCGGGAGAATCGTGGGCAGAAAGTGGG
>URPI01000262.1 GCA_900549705.1 uncultured Eubacteriales bacterium | reverse complement strand
CCGGTTCCGAAGTGCCGTCTGACAGCTTCCCCCCGGGGGAAGCCAAGGGGCAGTTGCGGAAGTTGGTTCCACTCAACGAACAGCTCAGTTCTCTAACCCTTCGGGCGGCATGGTAGCTGCCCCTGCAAAAATAGCCACCAGTCAAATGGCAATCAATCCTGAGTGGAGGAAATCCAATGGAAGTAACCAAATTAACCCTGGGTCTGTATCAGACCAACTGCTACATCGTCCGCAAGGAGGGAAGCACCCACTGCTGCATCATCGACCCCGGCTATGAGGCGGAAAAGATTCTCAGCCAGGTGCAGACCCTGGGGCTGACCGTGGATGCCATTTTACTGACCCACGGACATTTTGACCATGTGGGTGCCGTGGCAGAAATTGCGGCGGAAACCGACTGCGAAGTATACATCAGCGCCGCAGATTTGAGTCTGCCTCCCATGATTACCAACGGGCGGCTGTATTATACCCAAACTTACCCCAGCACCAGCTCTTTTTCTTCCGCCGGGCTGACCTTCCGGGTCATCCCCACCCCGGGGCACACCCCCGGCTCGGTGTGCCTGGTGTGCGAGGATGTAATGTTCTCCGGCGACACCCTGTTCTGCGGCAGCTGCGGCAGAACGGATTTGCCCGGGGGCAACCCGGCACAAATCCGTGATTCTCTGCGAACGCTGGCAGCCCTGCCCGGTAATTTCCGGGTGTACCCCGGCCACGGCTCCTCCACAGAGCTGAACTGGGAGCGGGAGCACAATCCCTATATGCAGTAACGAACCGGTGCGAAGCGCCCTCGGCTCCACCTCTGGGGGAGCTGGCAGCCCGAACGGGCTGTCTGAGGGGGTGTCGTGCGTAATACGAACTGCGCCACAGAAATTCCGGCGGTACTGCCGCCATAAGGAGCAACCATGAATTTAACACTCATCGGTCATGACGACCGCTATGCCGTGGAGCAGCTTCTACTGTCCCTGTTCCCGGAAAATACACCGGTGGAGGCAACCTCCAAGCTCTCCCGGGGGCAGGTATACCTGACCGTCCGGGCGAACATCACCCTGGACGGAAGAACCGCCTCTGCCACCCGCCGCCTGAAAGCATCGGAGGAGACCGTGAAGCTGCGCCGCCGTGCCTTGCAGCAAAGCGTGTATCTGGCGGCAATCCAGCTGCTGCCCGCCGCTCCCGCCTGGGGCGCTCTGGCAGGGGTGCGCCCCACCAAGCTGACCACCCGTCATCTGCTGGAAGGCGGCACGGCAGCCTCGGCGGAAAAAATGCTGAAGGACGTTTATTTCGTCACCCCCCAGCGGCGCAAGCTGGCAGTTGCCTGCTCCCAGTCCACGGTGAAGGCCATGGAGCAGCTCCGCCCCGGCGACCTGAGCCTGTATGTGGGCATTCCTTTCTGCCCCACCCGCTGCACCTATTGCAGCTTCGTCAGCCGCACGGTGGGGAAGAAGACCGAGCTGCTGGAACCGTATCTGGCGGCGCTGCTCAGCGAAATCCGGCAAACCGGTGTTTTGCTGCGCAATTCCGGTCATCGGGTGCGTACCCTTTACATCGGAGGCGGAACACCCACCACCCTCACCGCTCAGCAGCTGGCACGGCTGATGGATGCCGTCAATGAATCCTTCGACCTGTCCGACTGCATCGAATACACCGTAGAGGGCGGACGACCGGATACCCTGAACGCCGAAAAGCTGCAAACCATCAAAGCCCATGGTGCCAACCGCATGAGCATCAACCCTCAGACCATGGAGGATGCCGTGCTGCGTGCCTGTGGGCGGCCACACAGCGCCGCAGACGTGGTGCGTGCCTACCGGGAAGCGGTGGATGCTGGGTTCGATGCCATCAACATGGATTTGATTGCCGGTCTGCCCCAGGACACGGTGGAGGGCTTCTGCCGCAGTCTCGACCAGGTGGCAGCCCTGAATCCCTCCAACATCACCGTCCATACCCTGGCACTGAAAAAGGGAGCGGATTTGTTTGAAAAGCGGTGCAATCTCCCAAGCGCCCAGGATGTCACCGACATGGTGGCCTATGCCAACGAAACCCTCTCCCGCCTTGGCTACAAGCCCTACTACCTGTACCGGCAGAAATATATGTCCGGTTCCTTCGAGAATGTGGGCTGGAGCCGGGACGGGATGGACTGCCTGTATAACATCTATATGATGGAGGAGATTCACACCATCCTGAGTCTGGGCGGCGGCGGCATGAACAAGGTCAATCTACCCGACGGCAGCTTGCAGCGCTTCCATAATCCCAAATTCCCGGAGCAGTATATTGAGCTGCTGCCCAAAGTGCTGGAACAGAAGAAGGAACTGTTTGAGCTTCTATAAAGCCCTCTGTAGGGGTCGGCAACTTGCCGACCCGTGCGGCGCAGCCGCCCTTGGCTTCCCCCGGGGGGAAGCTGTCGCAACAAAACAGCGGCAC
>URPI01000261.1 GCA_900549705.1 uncultured Eubacteriales bacterium | reverse complement strand
TAGTGCGCCACACCGTCGCTGCCAATCACCGGGTTGCCGGCATTGGGCTTGCAGATCAGGGGCAGGGAGGTGTAGCGGCGCAGCTTGCTGACCAGGTGAGGGGTCATCATGTCCGCCACCACGCAGTTGAAGCCCAGGGCATCCACCCCGGAACCCTCCAGCTCGTGCAGCACTTTTCCGGCATCTGCCCCGGAGAACAGGGAGCCATCGGACTGCATGGTAAAGCTAATCATCACTGCTCCGGCTCCTTCCAGCTCGGCAGCGGTGACAATGGCCTCGGCCTCCTGGGGATACAGCAGCGTTTCGCCCACCAATAAATCTGCGCCGCCGTCAATCAGGCCGCGTATCTGCCGCTGATAGGCGGAAACCAGATGCTCAAAATTATCCGGGTTCCAGCTGTCGCAGTGGGTGGCCAGCGTGGCCAGGTCACCGGCAATCAGGCAGTTCGGCGCGGCCTGACGGGACAGGGCAATGAGCCGGGCATTGATTTCCTCGGTTTTGTCTGCCAGCCCCTCTTTTTCCAGGGCAATGGGATTTGCCTGGAAGGTGGGGGCATAGATGATGTCGGAGCCTGCCTGGGCATAGCCCTGCTGCAAGACAAGGAGGGGTTGGGGATGCTCCAGAATCCATTTTTCTGCGCAGCAACCCTTGGGCATTCCCGACAGCATCAGGTTAGAGCCGGTAGCACCGTCCAGAAAATGGATGCCGCCGGAAAGATAGTTGCGGAATTCCTGCTTTGTCATCATATGCGTTTCCTCATTCCGGGTAGAATATAACAGGGGTCATTATAGCTTATTTTTGACAGAAAAGCAATATTGATTGACCTTTTGGGTAAAATCTGATAAAATGTACCAAAATCTATATCAAAGGAGCGCGAGAAAATGAAAAAAACGATTCTCCGAAAATATGCAAACCTGATTGTGCGCTGCGGCGCCAATGTGCAGAAGGGTCAGACTGTTCTGGTGTTTGCCGACCTGGATCAGCCGGAATTTGTGCAGATGGTGGTGGATGAAGCCTATAAGGCCGGTGCGGCGGAGGTGACAGTTCAGTGGAACTATCAGCCACTGAGCAAGATTCACTATCGCTATCGTACCGTCAAGAGCCTGGGCACGGTGAAGGAATGGGAAAAGGCACGGCAGGAATACTACTGCGACGTTATTCCCGCCCGCATCATGCTGGTATCTGAAGATCCCGATGGCATGAAGGGCATCAATATGGAGAAGGTCTCCAAGGCCAGAAGAATGTCCTATCCCGTCCTCAAGCCCTATATTGACCGCCGGGAGAACAAGGAGCAGTGGTGCATTGCTGCCGTCCCCGGTGCAGCCTGGGCAAAGAAGGTGTTCCCCGGAGAGCGCACCAGCACTGCCATTGAAAAGCTGTGGGAGAACATTCTCTATACCTCCCGGGTTACGGACGATCCTATTGCCGCCTGGGAGCAGCACAACAAGGATTTGGCAGACCGCTGCCGCTACCTCAATGACCTGCACATCAAGAGCCTGCACTATACCGCCGACAACGGCACGGATTTCACCGTGGGCATGATTGACCAGGCGCAGTTCTGCGGCGGCGGAGAAACGAGTCTGCAAAACATCTTCTTTAACCCCAACATTCCCACGGAAGAATGCTTCATCTCTCCCAAGCGGGGCGAGGCGGAGGGCATCGTGTATGCCACCAAGCCCCTGTCCTATCAGGGTCAGCTGATTGAGAATTTCTCCATCCGCTTCCACGAGGGCAAGGCGGTGGAGGTTCACGCCGAGAAGGGCGAGGAGTTGCTGAAGACCATGATTTCCATGGATGAAGGCGCAGCCTACCTGGGCGAGTGCGCTCTGGTGCCCCAGGCCAGCCCCATTGCCCAGAGCGGCATCCTGTTCTATAACACCCTGTTCGATGAAAATGCCGCCTGCCATCTGGCGCTGGGCATGGGCTTTGCCGACACCATCCGGGATTTCCACAATAAGACCCTGGACGAGTGCCGCGCATTGGGTGTCAACGACTCCATGATTCACGAGGACTTTATGATTGGCTGCGACAGCATGAACATCGATGCCGTGTGCGCCGATGGTCGTGTGGTGCCCATCTTCCGGGGCGGAAACTGGGCATTCTGAAAAAAGATTGATTTTTCTGAAAAAAACACTTGCATTCTGCCGCTGGATGTGATACTATAACCCAGCGATTAAAGATTGCTGGGGCTTATATGCCCTTTACATGATAAGAAAGAGGTGAACGAAATGAAGGAAGGTATCCACCCCAAATACGAACAGACCACGATTCGCTGTGCTTGTGGCAACGTCTTTACGACCGGCTCCACTAAGAAGGACATTCGTGTTGAAATCTGCTCCAAGTGCCACCCTTTCTATACCGGCAAGCAGAAGCTGGTTGACACCGGCGGACGTGTTGAGCGCTTCAACAAGCGTT
>URPI01000260.1 GCA_900549705.1 uncultured Eubacteriales bacterium | reverse complement strand
CGCTCATCACCGCCCGGGGCCAGGAGTTGGGCATACAGCAGACACCCGCCCTGTTTGCCCTTATCGGCACGGTGCAGGAGGAGGTACACCGGTTCGCCATCGCCTACCACCACCAGAAGCACACCCGTTCCGCCAAGCGCTCGCAGCTGGACGGTATCCCCGGTGTGGGCGAGGTGCGGAAGAAGCGGCTCCTGCAGCACTTCGGTACCGTCACCGCGGTAAAAAACGCCGCGCTCGAGCAGCTCTCCGCCGTGGTGCCGGAGGCGGCCGCCCGGGCGGTATATGGGAAGTTCCACGGATAAAAAAGTGCCCCCGGCAGCGCCGGGGGGACGTCGTACGCAAAAGAAAAGAGAGACGGCGAAGCCGTCTCTCTTTCGTTGTGTTTACTCGTCCAGGTTCTCGATCAGCTCGGCCAGCGCATCCACAGCTTCCTTCTCATCGCTGCCGTCCGCGCTCAGTGTCACTGTGGTGTCCTTCATAATGCCCAGGCTCAGCACGCCCAGCAGGCTCTTTGCGTTGACGCGGCGTTCTTCTTTTTCTACCCAGATGCCGCTTTTGAACTCGTTGGCTTTCTGAATGAAATAGGTCGCGGGTCTGGCGTGCAGACCGACCTCATTTTTCACCGTGATCTCCCGTGTATACATGAACCAGCACTCCTTACGCACATTTTTACTCTCGCGCCAGAGGGTGCAGCGCGCAGAAACTAACCCTCACCATTTCCTATTATACTGGATTATGGCAGGATTGCAATGGGCATTGATACGAAAATCCCGCGATTTGCTCTATAATTCCCACTGCAATTTGTGAAAAATGATGTATCTTGCAGACAAATTCCGGTATTTGTCCAATCGAAAGCTCACATCCTGGCCTCTGCCCAGTCGCTGAGCTGCTCCAAAATGGGCAGCAGTGCCCGGCAGCTGTCCGTGGGGCCGTATTCCACCCGCACCGGCACCTCCAGATACTCCCGCCGTGTCACCAGCCCGTCGTGCTCCAGCTCCCGCAGGGCCGAGGCCAGCACCGTGTTGGAGATGCCGTCCAGCTTGCTCCGCAGGGCGTTGTAGCGGATGGTTCCGGCGTTGGCCACGGCGCACAGGATCTGCACCTTCCACTTGCCGCCGATCAGCTGCATGGCGTGGTGCAGCGGACATTTCTCCATACAGGGACAGTCGTAGTGGCTTTGCGGCATGGTCTGTGACATGGTAAGCCCCTCCTTACTTGCCCATAAAAATCTGCGCTCTTGCATTTCTCCAAAGCTATGGTATCATTATAGCAGGTAAGAAAACCGGAGTAAATAGCATGAGGAGAAAATCACAGCCATGAATATCTATCTTCAGGGGCTGACCATGGGTCTGGCCTACGTGGCACCCATCGGCCTGCAAAACCTGTTCGTCATCAACAGTGCCCTGACGCAGAAGCGCAGCCGCGTCTACATCACCGCGCTCATCGTCATTTTCTGGGACATCTCTTTGGGTGTGGCCTGCTTCCTGGGCGCCGGCGCACTGATGCAGGCGCTGCCCTGGCTGCAAAAGGTCATCCTGGGGCTGGGCAGTCTGATCGTCATCTATATCGGCATCGGCCTGCTGCGGTCCAAGGCCAGTCTGGAGGGCGGCCGGGACGTGAACGTCCCCATCTGGAAGCTGGCAGGTTCCGCTTTCGTGGTCACCTGGCTGAACCCCCAGGCCATCATTGACGGCACCATGATGCTGGGGGCCTTTCGGGCGACCCTGCCTACCGCCCAGGCGTCCTCCTTTATCTCCGGGGTGGCCCTGGCCTCCTGCCTGTGGTTTTTGGGGGTGACGCTGGTGGTCTCCCTGCTCAGCCGCCATTTTACCCCGGGGGTGATGGTGTGGATCAACCGGGTCTGCGGGGTGGTGATTCTCTGCTACGGGGGAAGCCTGCTCTGGTCCTTTCTGACCATGCTGGGATAAAGGAGAATGTCTATGAAAACCATTGCAATCATTGAGGACGACCAGCCCATTGGGGACCTGTTGGAGGAGGCGCTGGGCCAGGCGGGCTATGCTACCTTGCGGGCCTATTCCGGCACCGAGGCTCAATACCTCTTGGAGCGGGCGAAGCCCGACCTGATTCTGTTGGATCTGATGCTCCCCGGCTTGACCGGGGAGGAACTGCTGCCCTGTCTGGGGGAAATCCCGGTCATTGTGGTCAGCGCCAAGGTGGGGGTGGACGACAAGGTGAACGCCCTGCTGACCGGGGCGGCGGACTATGTGAGCAAGCCCTTTGCCATGCGGGAGCTTCTGGCCCGCATTGCCGTCCAGCTTCGGGGGCCCCGGGGCGAGGAGGTACCTTGTCTCGCCTTTGAGGACTTGATGCTGGACCCCGCCACCCGCCAGGTCACTGTGGGGGGCGTGCCGGTGCATCTCACCAGGACGGAATATGCGCTCTGCCATCTGCTGCTCCAGAACCCCGGGCCTGCCGTAAAGATGTTCCATGAGATACCCAAAATCATGGATTTCCAAGCGACGC
>URPI01000259.1 GCA_900549705.1 uncultured Eubacteriales bacterium | reverse complement strand
GGTGCCGGTCCGGCTGCCGTGCGGGATGCCGCCCGGGTGGGGGAACTGCTGGAGTTAGCCGGAAAAACCAATGCAAAACTGATTGTCAACCGGGTAGACAAGGATTTGCTCTCCACCGTGCGCCTGACCATCGACGACGTGATGGACACCGCCGGTCTGCCATTGCTGGGCATTGTTCTGGAGGACTGTCATGTAACTCTGGCCGCAGCCTTCGGCCTGCCCCTGCTGAAATATGCCAGCCGGTGCGAAGCCACCCGTGACTTCCGCCGCATTGCCGCCCGGCTGCAAGGCTACCATAAGCCCATTCCCTGGCGCTAAGATTTTTTTGAACTATACAAAGGAGTGACTGCTGTGAATATCGCGTTTCTGGCGCACGACAAAAAGAAGGAATTGATGGTTCAGTTCTGTACCGCCTATAAAAGCGTGCTGATGAAGCACAAGCTGTTTGCCACCGCCACCACCGGTCGCCTGATTGCCGACAATACCGGTCTGCCCATCACCCTGCTGCTTTCCCATAAGCAGGGCGGTCACCAGCAGATCAACGCCCGCATTGCTTATAACGAAATCGACCTGGTGCTGCTGTTCACCGACCCCAACACCACCGACCCCTGGGATGACAGCCAGATGATTGAAACCATCCGCCACTGCGACAAGCAGAATGTGCCCATCGCCACCAATCTGGCCAGCGCCGAAATGTTCATTATGGGCTTGCAGCGAGGCGACTTGGACTGGCGCGAAATGCTGCACACCAAAACCCGCTTCTAACCTGCCGTCACATATTCCGCCCACCCTTTCCGGCGGGCGGATTTTCACTTTAGAAAGGAAATACCTATGGAAATTATCAAGCCCCGGACTCTGTCCGGCTTCATGGAGCTACTGCCCGACAAGCAGATTCGTTTTGAAACCATGGTGGATATTCTCCGCCGCACCTATGCCTCCTATGGTTTTGCCCCCCTGGACACCCCCGCCATCGAGGATGCCCAGATTCTGCTTGCCAAGGGCGGCGGCGAAACCGAAAAGCAAATCTACCGCTTCCAGAAGGGCGACAGTGACCTGGCGCTGCGGTTCGACCTGACGGTGCCTCTGGCAAAATATGTGGCGCTGCACTATAACGAGCTGGCATTTCCCTTCCGCCGCTACCAGATCAGCAAGGTCTACCGGGGTGAGCGGGCACAGCGGGGCCGCTTCCGCGAATTTTACCAGGCGGACATCGACATCATCGGCGACGGCAAGCTGGACATTCTCAACGAGGCGGAAATTCCCGCCATTATCTACAAGGTTTTCCGGGGCTTTGGCCTGACCCGGTTCCAGATTCGGGTGAACAACCGCAAGATTCTCAGCGGCTTCTATGATATGCTGGGTCTGAGCCAGCAGTCCGGCGACATCATGCGCACCGTGGACAAGCTGGACAAAATCGGTGCCGACAAGGTAAAGGTCATCCTCATGGAGGAGTGCGGTCTGGCCGAAGAACAGGCAGACGAAATCCTCGCCTTTATCGCCATCCGGGGTACCAACGCCCAGGTGATTGCAGCGCTGGAGGGCTACACCGGCAGAAACGAGCTGTTCGATCTGGGTCTGATGGAGCTGAAAACCGTCACCGCCAACCTGTCTGCCTTTGGTGTGCCGGAGGAGAATTTTGCCGTTGACCTGACCATTGCCCGTGGCCTGGACTACTACACCGGCACGGTGTATGAGACCACCCTGCTGGATCACCCGGAGATTGGCTCCGTCTGCTCCGGCGGACGCTATGACAATCTGGCTGGCTACTACATCGAAAAGAGTCTGCCCGGCGTGGGCATCTCCATCGGTCTGACCCGGCTGTTCTATGTGCTGGACGAGCAGGGTCTGCTGAATCCCCAGCTGCCCAGCGCCCCCGCCGATGCGCTGGTGCTGCCCATGACCGAGGATATGGGCCCCGCCATCACCGCCGCAACCGCACTGCGGGAGGCCGGAATTCGGACTCAGATCTACAGCGAAAAGAAGAAGTTCAAGGCAAAGATGTCCTACTGCTCCAAGCTGGGCATTCCCTTTGCCGTGCTGCTGGGCGAGGATGAGATTGCGCAGAACAGGCTGTCAGTGAAGAACTTTGCCACCGGCGAGCAGGTTACCGTTTCTGCGGAGGAGGCCATCGCGCTGATCCGTCAGGAGCTGGATGCCCGCGCCGGCGGAACCGTAATCGTGGAAAAATAATCTCAGGAGGAATATCATGTTTCAATCCAGAACCCATGCCTGCGGAGAGCTGCGGCTTTCCGATGCAGGAAAAACCGTAACCCTGGCCGGGTGGATGGAGAATGTCCGGGAGGTGGGCAGCAACTTTGCATTTGTTGTGCTCCGGGACTTCTACGGCACCACCCAGGTGGTCATTGAATCCGAGGAAATGATGGCGGTGGTGAAGCCCCTGAACAAGGAGTCCACCATCTCCGTCACCGGCATCGTCCGGGAGCGGGAGAGCAAGAACCCCAAGCTGCCCACCGGCGAGATCGAGGTCG
>URPI01000258.1 GCA_900549705.1 uncultured Eubacteriales bacterium | reverse complement strand
TGCCGGTTCCGAAGAGCCGTCAAGTCTGCCAGCTTCCCCTCGGGGGAAGCCAAGGACGATGACCGGAAACTTTTCCCATCCAACGAACCGCTCTGTCCCGGATACGTCCGGGCGGATGCTATCCGCCCCTACAGAGCGGGTATATGATTCTGTCAGAAAGGAGGCTCCTATGGCCGACTGGTTAAAGCTTGACAACGCTGCGCTGATTTTTCCTGCTGTGCGGCGGCGGGACTGGACAAACACCTTTCGGGTGTCTGCCACCCTGCGGGAAAAAATACAGCCGGATATGCTGCAAAAAGCCGTGGATATGCTTATGCCACGGTTTCCGTCTGTTTATGTGTGCCTGCACCGGGGGGTGTTTTGGTACTATCTGCAAAAGCTTACAAGGCCGCCCAAGGTGCAGCCGGAGGGCGCTTGCCCCTTGATTCACATGACCGGGCGGGAGCTGCGGCAATGCTGCTTCCGGGTGCTGTACTATGAAAATCGGATTGCAGTGGAGTGCTTCCACGCCGTCACCGATGGCGGCGGGGGCATGGTGTTTCTAAAGACCCTGACGGCGGCGTACCTGTCCCTGGTGCATGGCATCGCCATTCCGGCGGGCTTTGGGGTGCTGAATATCTCCGCTGCCCCCACGGCGGAGGAGCAGGCGGATTTGTTCACGGCTGCCGCCGGGAAAACCGCCCTGAGCCGCAAAGAGGAAAACGCCCTCCGGCTTCGGGGACCGCGGGAGGAGGACGGCTTTCTCCACCTGATTATTGCGTCCATTCCTCAGGAGCAGCTGTTGGCGCTGGCACATCAGCAGCATTGCACCGTCACGGCACTTTTGGCGGCGGTAATGCTCCAATCGGTGCTGGCACTGGCAAAAAATCCCCAGGGAAACCGCTGGGCGAAGGTCACGGTGGCGGTTGACCTGCGGCGGGTGCTGGGGGGTTCCACGCTGCGCAATTTCGCCCTGGCGGTGAATGTGGGGGTTGACCCCCGGCTGGGGAGCTACACGCTGGAAGACCTGACCCGTGCAGTGCAAAGTCAGCTGGACAGCCAGGTGACCCGCCAACAGATGGCGGCACGGGTGGCGGCCAATGTGCAGCCGGCGCAGAATTTCTTTATTCGGGCGATGCCCCTGCCCCTGAAAAATTTTGTGCTGCGGGCGGTGTATGACCGGGTAGGGGAGTGCAAGGGCAGCCTGAATATTTCCAATTTGGGCAAGTCGGAGCTGCCGGAGCAGATGCATCCCTATGTGCAGTATCTGGACTTCACCATCGGCCCCCAGGCGACCTATCCCAATAATTGCAGCGTGGTTTCCTATGGCGGCGTGACCCGCATTAACCTGATTCGCTCCACCCGGGAGCCAAGGCTGGAGCGGGATTTCCTCACCCGGCTGGTGGAGCTGGGACTGGAGGTCACGGTAGATAGTAACAATGGTAACGCCCACTGACGTGGCTTCGCACCGCGCTCTGTAGGGGTCGACCAGTAGCTGCCCTTACGGCTGACGTGAAGCGTCCGTACCAACCACTCAAATCATGAAAGGACGACAACCATGTATTGTATGAACTGCGGCGTGAAGCTGGGGCAGGGGGAGAAAAAGTGCCCCCTGTGCGGGCTTCCCGCCTATCATCCCAATTTAAAGCGCACCCCCGGCCCCAGCCTGTATCCCACGGAGTGGACAGCGCCGGAGGCGGAGCGCAGCGGCCTGAGATATTTGCTGACGGTGTTCTTCCTGGTGGCGCTGGGCGCTTGCCTGCTGATTGATTTTTTGCTGGCGCACCGTGTTACTTGGTCGGGCTATGTTTTGGCGGGTCTGGCCACGGGCTATGTGCTGCTGGTGCTGCCGCTGTGGTTTGCAAAGCCAAACATGGTGGCTTGTTTGGGGCTGGATTTTGTGGCGGTGGGGCTGATGCTGCTGTATATCGATTTGTCGGTGGACGGCGGCTGGTTCCTGAGCCTGGCCTTCCCGGTGACGGGGATATACGGCGCGCTGATTACCGGAGCAGCAGCACTTCTAAAATATGTGCGCCATGGGCGCTTTTTCCTGCTGGGCGGAATGTGCATTGCCTTTGGCTGCTCGGCCATGCTGCTGGAGCTGTTTATCAGCATCACCTTTGGAACGAGGATGTTCGTGTGGAGCCTGTACCCGGTGGCGGTGCTGAGTGCCATCGGCCTTTTTTGGATTGCTGCGGGGATTATCCGCCCCTTAGGCAACGCCATCCGAAAAAGGGCTTTCATGTAGGCGACAGTGCCGCCAGAGAATGACGCTGCGAACCCTGTACCGATACGGTAGTGCCCTACCACCCGATTCCGGGTTAGGGAAGTGCTGTATTCGTACAATCCCCCGTAGCGTCATCAGGACGATTGCATGAGCAACCAATTTGTAAATGATAGGGGCTCTTAGCTCCCCGCTGTTCCCGGAACAGATAGGTAAATTGAATGGTGCCAGCTCCCGCAACCTCCCCCTTGGCTTCCCCCGGGGGGAAGCTGGATTTTTTGACAAGCGGCACTTCGGAA
>URPI01000257.1 GCA_900549705.1 uncultured Eubacteriales bacterium | reverse complement strand
CCTCTGCGGTGCGGCTGATCCATCTGCCCACAAACACCGTGGTGGAATGTCAGCAGGAGCGCAGTCAGGTGCAGAACCGGGAGAAGGCCATGCGTATTCTCTATTCCCGGCTGTATCAGGCCCAGCAGGAGGCCCAGGCGGCGGAGATCTCCGCAGAAAAGCGCAGTCAGGTGGGCATGGGGATGCGGAACGAGAAGATCCGCACCTATAATTTCCCTCAGTCCCGGGTGACGGATCATCGCATCGGGCTGACCCTCTATAAGCTGGGGGAGATTCTCGACGGCAATCTGGACGAGATCATTGATGCCCTGATTACCGCCGACCAGGCGGAAAAGCTACAGCACAGTCAGGAGAGCGATACGCTGTGAATACGAAAATACTGGATCCCAAGGATCCGAACACCCTGGACACTGCGGCGGACATCATCCGAGGCGGCGGGCTGCTGGGCATTCCCACGGAGACGGTCTATGGCTTGGGCGCCAACGGTCTGGATGCCGATGCGGTGCTGAAAATATTTGAGGCAAAGGGGCGGCCCCAGGATAACCCGCTGATTCTCCATGTGGCGGGGATGGATCAGGTGGGAAACTTCTGCCACGATGTGCCCGAGCAGGCCTGGATGCTGATGAAAACCTTCTGGCCCGGGCCGCTGACACTGATTCTGCCCGCCAAGGATTTGGTGCCCAGAAGAACCACGGCGGGGCTTTCCACCGTGGGGGTGCGCTGTCCGGACAACGACATGACCCGGGCGATCATCCGCAGGGCAGGCGTGCCCATTGCTGCGCCCTCTGCCAATCTTTCCGGCAAGCCCAGCCCCACCACCGCCCAACATGTCTATCATGATATGGCGGGGAAAATCGAAGCCATTGTAGACGGCGGGCCCTGCCGGGTGGGCGTGGAATCCACCATTGTGGACCTCACCGACGAGCGCCCCCGGCTGCTGCGTCCCGGCGGAATCACCCCGGAGCAGCTCATGGAGGTGCTGGGCGATTTGGTCATCGACAAAGCGGTGACTGCCCAGATTGACAAGGATGCGGTTGTAAAGGCCCCCGGCATGAAATACCGCCACTATGCCCCCCAAGAGCCGGTGGTGATTGTTGCCGGTTCCCGGGAAAAAGCCGCCCAGTATATTAAACGCCACTTTGTCCCCGGCGACCGGGTGCTGTGCTTCCAGGAGGAGCTGCCCCTGTACCAGGACTGCAATCCCCTGGCCTACGGCAAGGAATCCCAGGTGGAAACCCTCAGCGCCGGACTGTTTGCCGCTTTGCGAGAGCTGGACGATGCCAGCATCCATCAGGTGTATGCCCGCTGTCCCGTAGGCGGCGGTGTGGCTTACGCCGTCCAGAATCGGCTGAAAAAGGCTGCCGCCTTCCACATCGTCGATGCGGAGGCAGAAGCATGATTCTGGGCATCACCGGCGGTACCGGCTGCGGCAAAACCACCCTGTTGCAGCTAATCCGGCAGCGGGGCGGACTGGTTCTGGATTGTGACGAAATCTACCATCAGCTGCTGATTTCTGACCAGGGGCTGCTGGAAGCCCTGCATCAGCGGTTTCCCCAGGCCTTTCCCGGCGGCAGCTTTGACCGGAAAAAGCTGGGCAGCATTGTCTTTGCCGATGCCCAGGCACTAGAGGATTTGAATACCATCACCCACAGCGCCGTCCGGCAGGAGGTGGAGCGGCGATTGGAGGATGCCCCTCCCCTCGCCGCCATTGATGCCATTGGGCTGTTTGAAAGCGGGCTGAACCGGCTGTGTGACCTCACTGTAGCGGTTACCGCACCGGAAGAAATCCGGGTGCAGCGGCTGGTGCAGCGGGACGGCATCTCCCCCGAATATGCCCGCAGCCGCATTGCCGCCCAGCACAGCCCCCAGTGGTTTTCCTCCCGGTGTGATGCGGTGCTGGAAAACGACGGCACGGCGGAGGAATTTCGGAAAAAATCCATTGCATTTTTGGATTCTCACGGTATAATAAAGACAGTATGCTCCGGCTGACTATTCAGCCAAAAACCATAGACAGATAAGGAGAATAAACGATGACTGCTGAAGAACTGCGTACTTCCCTGCTCAGCGCCCCCAAGAACGGCTACACCGCTCTCACCGCCGAGCAGCGTCAGGAAATGGAAGCTTATGCGCTGCGCTACCGTGCCTTTATGGATGCCTGCAAGACCGAGCGGGAGGCAACCGCCTGGGCCACCGAAATGGCTGAGAAGCACGGCTTTGTTCCTGCCCAGGTGGGCATGGAGGTAAAGCCCGGCGACAAGATTTATCTGAACAACCGCGGCAAGAGCTTTATGATTGCCGTGATTGGCAAGGAGCCTCTTTCCAAGGGTGCCAACATCTGCGCCGCTCACGTGGACTCCCCCCGCATGGATTTGAAGCCCCAGCCCCTGTATGAGGACAGCGAAATTGCCTACTTCAAGACCCACTACTACGGCGGCATCAAGAAGTATCAGTGGACCGACATTCCGCTCGGGCTGCGCGGCGTGGTCTGCGTGTGCGAGAATGGCG
>URPI01000256.1 GCA_900549705.1 uncultured Eubacteriales bacterium | reverse complement strand
GAGACGCATCGCCGTTGGCTGTTCGTAAATTATTAGTCAGGACAGTCTACTACAACTGCGGCGGCAAAGCCGCCGACGGGTCGACTGCTCGTCGCCCTATACAGGGGATTGTGCCATCCATCCTGGTGCTTCCTGAAATCCGGGGCTTCGGTGGATTCTGTCCGCCCCTGCAATCTTTAAAAAATCTCCGGCGCAGTTCAGAAGTTGGACTGCACCGGAGATTTTCGCATTATTTGGCGTTTTCTTTGGCGGCCAGGATATTGGTATCGGTATCATTGCGGAAAACCACAAATTTATCATACAGGTATTCCGTCACGAAATTGCACATCATATTCAGCACCGTTACCAGGTACTCATTCCAGCCCAGTCCAACCAGCGCCTTTTCTACCCATGTGGAAACGGGGGTGAACACGCAGTAAAACAGTGCCACCAGCACCATGGCCTTGGGCACATTTCCGGCGGATTGGAAGGTATAGCGCCGATTGAAGGTGAAATTCCACAGCACACTCAGCACCAGAGCAATCAGGTAGCTCCAATGCTCCGGCAGTCCGCTCAATTCATTGAGCAGGGTGAATGTCCCAATCTGAATCACGCCCGCACTGATGGAAAACAGGGTAAATTTAATGGCACGCAGGGTTTCTTTGTTCATTTACTTGCTCCTTTCGGGCTTGGCCCGGGGCAGAATGTCCTCCCGGATGGCGCTTACCAGTGCGTCCGCCTCCTCCTGGGTGTTCAGGCGGCACAGGCTGACCCGGAATGTACTGTCGATGGTTTCCGGCGCAGTTCCCATGGCGCTGAGCACATGGCTCCGATGCCCCTTGGCACAGGCGCTGCCTGCGGAAACGCAGATGCCCCTGTCCTGCAAAATATTGATGGAATTTTGGGTGGGCACACCGGGGACGGCAATGGAGAGAATGTGGGGCGCTTCATGAGCGCCGGTAATCTCCACCCCCGGCAGGGAAGACAGGGCGGACACCAGATGCTCTTTCAGTGTCTGCTCCCGCTGAATGTCCTCCCGGAAAGTGGCTTCCCCGGCGCTGCAAGCGGCAGCGAAGCCAAAAATGGCAGGAGTTCCCTCGGTGCCGCTGCGGTAGCCCCCCTCCTGTCCACCGCCCAGCAGCAGGGGCGGGAAGGACTTGAGCCGGGGGGAGATGTACAGCGCCCCAACGCCCTTGGGGCCATGAACCTTGTGAGAGGAGACGCTGATCAAATCCGCCCCCAGGGTTTTGGCCTGGAAGGGGATCTTCAAAAAGCCCTGGACGGCATCGGTGTGGAAAATGGCATCGGGGCAGAGCTTGTGGGTGAGCTTTGCCATTTGGGCAATGGGCATCACAGAGCCAACCTCGTTGTTGACCATCATCACGGAGACCAGAATGGTATCCGTGCGCAGCGCCGCCTTGAGTTCCTCGGCGGTGATTTGCCCCAGGGCATTGGGCTTCAAATAGGTCACCTCATACCCCTGGGCTTCCAGCTCCTGCATACAGTTCAGAATGGCATGATGCTCCATGGCGGTGGTGATGATGTGCTTGCCCCGCTTGCCCATGCGCTTGACGGTCCCCATCACCGCCCAGTTGTCTGCCTCGGTGCCGCCGGAGGTGAAGAACACCCGGTCGGGCTCTGCGCCCATGGCGGCGGCAACCTGGTGCCGTGCGCTGCGAAGCATCCGGGCGGTTTCAATGCCAAAATCATACAGAGCGCTGGGATTGCTCCAATGCTCCGTCAGTGCCCCCATCATGGCATCCACCGCCTGAGGGCAGGGCTTGGTGGTGGCAGAATTGTCAAAATAAATCATATTTTTCTTCCTTATGTTACTTTCCCACGCAGAACCGTTCAAAGATTCTGGCGGTAATATCCTCCCGGACGGTAGCGCCGGTGACTTCGCCCATGGCTTCCATGGCTGCTTCCACATCGGTCAGCACCGCATCCGGGGTCTGCCCCAGCTTCAGCCCCTTCAGGCTTTCCAGCATGGCTTCGTAGGCTCTGCGGCAGGCATCATACTGCCGTGCATTGGTCAGGATGGAGCCGTCACAGGGCATCCCGCCGCCAAACATTTCTTCCAGCACCTCCGGCAGCAGTTCCAGCCCGGTTCCCTCCTTGATGGAGACCGGCAGAATGGTCATAAAGGGCAGCTCTCCCGGCTGCACCGTTTTTCCCAGGTCGGATTTGTTGATGAGGGCAATGGCGTTGGGGGCATCCATGCACAGCTCGATGATGTCCCGATCCTCCTGGGTCAGCTTCTGGGAGCCGTCACAGAGGAAAATTGCCAAATCCGCTTCCTCCAGCGCCTTTTTGGAGCGCTCCACGCCCATGGCTTCCACGGTATCGGCGGTTTGCCGGATACCGGCGGTGTCAATCAGCCGCAGCCGGGTGGAGCCGACCATGACGGATTCCTCCACCGTGTCCCGGGTGGTGCCGGGGATGTCGGTGACGATGGCACGGTCAAAGCCTGCCAGACGATTGAGCAGACTGGACTTTCCCACATTGGGGCGACCCACAATGGCGGCG
>URPI01000255.1 GCA_900549705.1 uncultured Eubacteriales bacterium | reverse complement strand
GGAGCCAAGGGCGGCTGCGCCGCAAGCGGGCGGATTCTATCCGCCCCTGCAAGGGCGTATCCCAAATAGCGGCGCACCGGCAACATTTGCCCGTCAAAACAAATAATTTTTTCTTTTCTTTTTTCCCGATTCTGTGATTCCTTCCAATTTCTCCCGCCTGCATCGAAAACCTGTTGACAACGGGGTCAAATGGCAGTAGAATCCAGACAAACAAATGTCAGCCCCCGGTGGGCACTGAACAGGTTGCTGAAAGCGACAAGGATGTCGCGGATGGATTGCCGTCCGCGCCCTTGTCGCTTTTTATTTTTCTTTGAAAAGGAGAAATCACGATGGTCACAGATATTTTTTCTTCCATGGTTTTTGATGATGCTGCAATGGAAGCACGGCTTCCCAAGGAAACCTACAAGGCGCTGCAACGCACCATTAAACAGGGCAAGCACCTGGATGCGGCGGTTGCCTCCGTTGTCGCCAACGCCATGAAGGACTGGGCGATTGAAAAGGGTGCGACCCATTTCACCCATTGGTTCCAGCCCATGACCGGTGTCACCGCAGAAAAGCACGACAGCTTCATTTCTCCCAAGCCCGGCGGAAAGGTCATCATGGAGTTCTCCGGCAAGGAGCTGATTCAGGGCGAGCCGGATGCCTCCTCCTTCCCCTCCGGCGGTCTGCGTGCCACCTTTGAAGCCCGCGGCTACACCGCCTGGGATGCCACCAGCTATGCCTTTATCAAGGATGGGGTTCTGTGCATCCCCACGGTGTTCCTCAGCTACGGCGGCGAAGCACTTGACCAAAAAACCGCTCTGCTGCGCTCCATGGAGGCCATCAACCGCCAGGCGCTGCGGGTGCTGAAGCTCTTTGGCAACCCCGATGTTGCCTCCGTGAAAACCACCGTCGGCCCCGAGCAGGAGTATTTTCTGGTGGACAAAGCGGACTACGACAAGCGCAAGGATCTGATTTACACAGGCCGCACCCTGTTCGGTGCCAAGCCGCCCAAGGGACAGGAGCTGGATGACCACTATTTCGGTGCCATCAAGCCCCGGGTTGCCGCCTTCATGAAGGATTTGAACGATGAGCTGTGGAAGCTGGGCATCCTTGCCAAGACCGAGCACAACGAGGTTGCACCTGCTCAGCACGAGCTGGCTCCCATCTTCACCACCACCAACATTGCCGCCGACCACAACCAGCTGACCATGGAGATGATGCAGAAGGTTGCCAAGCGCCACAATCTGGTATGTCTGCTTCACGAAAAGCCCTTTGACGGCGTGAACGGCAGCGGCAAGCACAACAACTGGTCCATTTCTACCGACACCGGCGTGAACCTGCTGGAGCCAGGCGAAACCCCCTATGAGAACGCCCAGTTCCTGCTGTTCCTGTGCGCGGTCATCAAGGCCGTGGATGATTATCAGGATTTGCTGAGAATCACTGTCGCCTCCGCCGGCAACGACCACCGGCTGGGTGCCAACGAAGCGCCTCCCGCCATTGTGTCCATGTTCCTTGGCTCGGATTTGAGCGAGATTCTGGAAGCCATTGAAAAGGACTCCCCCTATGACAGCCATGAGAAAGAGGTGCTGCGCATTGGCGTTCACACCCTGCCCAAATTCCAGCGGGATGCCACCGACCGCAACCGCACCAGCCCCTTTGCCTTCACCGGCAACAAATTTGAATTTCGGATGCTGGGCTCCTCCGAGTCCATTTCCTGCGCCAACACGGTGCTGAACACCTCCGTGGCCGAGGAGCTGCGGCAGTTTGCCGATGTGTTGGAGGAGGCCGAGGACTTTGAGGTTACCCTTCACGAGCTGATTCGCAAGACCATTGCCGAGCACAAGCGCATCATCTTCAACGGTGACGGCTACGATGCCTCCTGGGTGAAAGAGGCGGAGAAGCGGGGTCTATTAAACCTGCGCACCACCCCCGATGCCCTTGCCCATCTGCTGGACAAGAAGAATGTTGACCTGTTCACCACACACAATGTTTACAGCGAGACGGAGCTGACCGCCCGGCATGAGGTGAAGCTGGAAAACTATGTGAAGGTGGTCAACATCGAAGCCCAGACCATGCTGGACATGGCGCGCAAGGACTATCTGCCCGCCATGGCGGCGTATGTTGCCGAGCTGTCCGCAGGCATCAGCGCCAAGATGGCGGTCATCCCCGACATTGATTGCACCTACGAGCGGGACACCGTCAGGGGCATCAGCGCCCTGCTGGGTGCTGCCCACCGCGCCGCCGCCAAGCTGGAGCGGGATTTGCTGGAAGCAAAGTCCATTTCCAATTCTGTCGAGCTGGCCGACTTCTTCAAGACAACCATTCTCGATGACATGGCCGCGCTGCGGGTCAGCGTGGATTCCATGGAGCCTATGGCTTCCACCGACCGCTGGCCTGTGCCCAGCTATGGCAAGCTCCTGTTTGATGTCCGCTAACGGTATGCACCGTTGGGCAATGACGCTGCGAACTCTGTACCGATACGCCGATGCCCGAACCTCCCCCGTGCGTTCTGTAGTAGAGCGTACACGCTAAAAGTTAGCACCACTTGGCTTCCCCCGGGGGG
>URPI01000254.1 GCA_900549705.1 uncultured Eubacteriales bacterium | reverse complement strand
GACGGGTCGACTACTAGTCGACCCCTACAGGGCGTGTGCAAAACGGTTTCTGAGCAGCAACGAACCGGGCGGGTCAGGGAACCGACGTATCGGTACAAACTCGGTGCGTCATTGTCCGACGGCACTGCCGCCCCTACAAATGGCCGCCCTAAAAGATTAAGCTGGAACCATCACCGGCTTTGGCGGTGAGGTGGCCGTTTTCCACAAATCCCATCTTCTCCAGCCATTTCTGAAATTCCGGGATGGCGGTTTTTCCGGTGATTTCCCGCAGTGCAGCCGTCTCACGAAAGCCAGTGGTCTGGTAGTTGAGCATAATGTCATCCCCGTGAGGAATGCCCATGAAATAGTTGCACCCGGCCAGGGTCAATAGGCTTGCCAGATTCTCGATGTCGTTCTGGTCTGCCTTCATGTGGTTGGTGTAGCAGCAGTCGCAGCCCATGGGGATACCGGTAAGCTTGCCCATGAAATGGTCTTCCAGCCCTGCCCGGGTGACCTGCCGGGCATCATACAAATACTCCGGGCCAATAAAGCCCACCACCGTGTTTACCAGGAAGGGCTGAAACCGCCTGGCAAAGCCATAGCACCGCGCCTCCATGGTCACCTGGTCGGTATCATAGTGGGCGTTGGAGGATAGCTCGCTGCCCTGCCCCGTCTCGAAATACAGAACGTTTGGCCCCTCCGCCGTGCCCCGGTGCAGCAGCAATTGCCGCGCCTCCTCAATGGTGCTGCCAGAGAAGCCAAAGGCGGCGTTGCCTTTCTCGCTGCCTGCAATGGACTGGAAAATAAGGTCACAGGGCGCGCCCTGCTTCACGGCCTTCATCTGTGCCGTTACATGAGCCAGAACGCAAATCTGGGTTGGAATCTCCCAATGCTCCTTTATCTCCTGAAACCGGCGCAGAACCTTGCCAACCTGCTCCGGGGAGTCGGTCACCGGGTTCAGGCCAATGACCGCATCCCCCGCGCCAAAGGACAGCCCCTCCAGCGTAGAGGCGGTAATGCCCTCCGGGTCATCGGTGGTGTGGTTGGGCTGCAAGCGGCAGCTGAGTGTCCCCGGCAGACCGATGGTGGTGTTGCAGTGGGCAGTAACGTGCATTTTATTGGCCGCGTAAATCAGGTCAAGATTGCCCATGAGCTTGCACACCGCCGCCACCATTTCGCTGGTCAGCCCCCGGCGAAGGCGGCGGATGTCGCCATCGGTGGTGGTCTCCGCCAGCAGCCACTCCCGCAGGTCGGACACCGTCCAATTGCGTATTTTTTCGTACTCTGCCTCGTTGACATCATCCTGAATGATGCGGGTCACTTCGTCCTGCTCATAGGGCACCGCAGGATTCTCGCGCAGCTGCCCCAATGTCACCGCGGACAGCACCACCTTGGCAGCAATCCGTTCCTGCGCCGTTTCCGCCGCCAGCCCGGCCAGCTTGTCGCCGGTTTTTTCTTCATTTGCCTTGGCAAGCACCTGCTTTAAATCCCGAAACACATATGTTTTCCCCAACAGAGTGGTTTTCAGCTTCATGGCGTTCCCTCATTTCTTGCTGCACGCTGACGAATCATCAATAGATAAACGGCACTGCTCAGGCGGTTGCAGGCTCGCAGCAGGTCTGCCCGGCTCACCTGACCATAGCCATCCGTAAAGGCCGCAGCCGCCGCCAGCTCTGCCTCCCGGGCGGCACAGCGTGCAAGATTTAAGATTGCAATTTCCCGCCCATCCTCGCTTTCCGGCATAAAGTGGGGCTGATTGTAATAATCCTGGGGGAAGTGGCTGTGCTGCCGCAGCTCCTGCTCCGTCAGGCCGCAAATTTTCTGTTCCGGCACCGGCTCTCCCAGCACCTCGCAGCGCAGCAGCAGCCGGACATAGCCGAGAATGTCCTTTAGCTCCCGGTCAAACCGTGGCACAAACAGGCGGCACAGAATCAGGTTTGCCTCAAGCGTGTCCATCTTCCCCCGGAAAATAATCCGGGGATGGGTTTTGGGTGCCAGCGTCACCCCGTCCAGGTGGGTCATGTGCTCCGGCTTTTCCTCGCAGTAGCCCCCGCCCAGCAGGGGAAAGCGTTCCGGCCTGGCAGACTGGGCAGGCCGGATTTCAATCCGCTCCCGGCTCAGATAGTCCCGCGCCGCACTGGTCAGGTTGTCGTTTTTCCCCAGGAAGAATACCCGTTTCCCCTCCCGGGAGCGGATGTTCGCCTTGACGGCTTCCTCGGTGTAGAGCATTTACTGCGCCAGCGGCTTGCCCTTGGGCAGAATGTTGTCCACCTCCATGTGGGGGCGGGCAATCACATGGACGGAAATCAGTTCGCCCACCTTTTCTGCCGCCGCTGCACCGGCATCTGTGGCCGCCTTCACAGCACCCACATCCCCCCGCACCATTACGGTGACCAGGCCGCCGCCCACCTGCTCCTTGCCGATGAGCTGGACGTTGGCAGACTTGACCATGGCATCCGCCGCTTCAATGGCAGCCACCAATCCTTTGGTTTCAATCATTCCCAATGCATTTGTATCCATCATTCATTATCCTTTCAAATTTTCGTCAAGCTTCTGTAGGGGCGGATAGAATCCGCCCGAAACCTTACGGGATTGAGCAGTG
>URPI01000253.1 GCA_900549705.1 uncultured Eubacteriales bacterium | reverse complement strand
GATAAAAAATCCAGCTTCCCCCCGGGGGAAGCCAAGGGCACTTCGTGCCAGCGGGAGGCTAAGAGCCTCCCCTACAATGGCGATGCAAAAACCGGGGGGCGCATACCATTCAATGAGCCGCCCGCAAAATCAGTTTGTACCATTACCGTTAAGGATTGGAGCTGCCTATGAGTAACGCCTTTGACCGCTATGCGCCCTTTGTGCAGGATTATATCTACCGCAACGGCTGGCAAAATCTCCGTGCCATTCAGGTGGCGGCGGCGGATGCCATCTTCAATACCGATGACAATTTGCTGCTCACCGCCTCCACTGCCTCCGGCAAGACGGAAGCGGCCTTTTTCCCCATCATTACCTTGTTTTCCGAAAATCCCTCTGCTTCGGTGGGGGCAATCTACATCGGCCCCCTGAAAGCCCTGATCAACGACCAGTTCGGGCGGCTCAATGAGCTGTGCGCCCAGGGGGACATTCCCGTGTGGCACTGGCATGGGGACGTGGCGCAGAGCCACAAGGCCAAAATGATGAAGCACCCCTCCGGCATTTTGCAAATCACCCCGGAAAGCCTGGAAGCCATGCTGCTGCACAAGCACGCCGCCATTCCCAGGCTGTTTCATGACCTGCGGTTTGTGGTGATTGACGAGGTGCATTCCCTGCTGCGCGGCGACCGGGGCGGGCAGACCCTGTGCCTCATTGAGCGGCTGAGCCGACTGGCGGGGGTGAATCCCCGGCGCATCGGTCTGTCCGCCACCATCGGTGACCCGGAACAATGCGGTGAATTTCTCTCCCTAGGCACAGGCCGCCGCACCCTCATCCCCAGAGTGCCGGCGGAAAAGAGCCGCTGGCGGCTGAGCATGGAGCATTTTTATGTAAAGGATGTGCAGGCCGGGGCAGAGCGCACCGACATTGAAGCGCTGGAGCCGCTGGACGATGCCACCGACAAGGCACCCCAGAATGCCGACCCGGGGCTGGGGTATATTTTTGAACATACCCGGGGGAAAAAGTGCCTGGTGTTCGTCAATTCCCGGGAGGAATGCGAAACCGTGACCACCACGCTGCGCCAGTATTGCGAAAAGAACCGTGAGCCGGATCGGTTTCTCATTCACCATGGCAATCTGTCCGCCGCCTACCGGGAGACGGCAGAAATGATGATGAAGGATGACCAGGTGCAGATGACCACCGTGACCACCGCCACCTTGGAGCTGGGCATCGACATCGGGCGCTTGGAACGAGCCTTTCAGATTGATGCCCCCTGGACGGTGTCTTCCTTCCTGCAACGGATGGGGCGCACCGGTCGGCGGGGAACGCCGCCGGAAATGTGGTTTGTCATGCGGGAGGACGAGCCGGAAGCACGAGCCATGCTGCCCACCACCATCCCCTGGAAGCTGATGCAGGGCATTGCCCTGGTGCAGCTGTATCTGGAGGAGCGCTGGGTGGAGCCGCCCCGGCTGAATCGGCTGCCCTACAGCTTATTGTATCATCAAACCATGTCCACCCTGGCTTCCTGCGGGGAGCTGTCCCCCGGGGCGCTGGCAGAGCGGGTGCTGCCGCTGCACTATTTCCACCGGGTGAGCCAGGAGGATTTTCGGGTGCTGCTGCGGCATCTATTGGACATCGACCACATCCAGCGCACCGAGCAGGGCGGGCTGATTGTGGGACTGGCAGGGGAGCGGGTGGTCAACTCCTTCCGGTTTTACGGCGTGTTCCAGGAAAACGAGGAATACACCGTCCGCAGCGACGGGCAGGAGCTGGGCACGGTGGTGCTGCCGCCGCCGGTGGGGGAGAAGCTTGCCATTGCCGGACACGTCTGGACGGTGCTGGACATTGACCATCCCCGGCATCTTGTTTACTGCGAAATGGTCAAGGGCAGCATCCCCGCCTATTTCGGTCAGTGTCCCGGGGATTTGCACACCCGGATATTGCAGCGGATGCGCCAGGTGCTGCAAGAGGATAGCAGCTATCCCTACCTGATGAAAAATGCGGTGGCACGGTTGCAGCAGGGGCGCTTTACCGCCGCCCATGCCGGAGTATGTGACCGGACGCTGGTGAACATGGGCGGGAGTATGTGGTGTCTGCTGCCCTGGGTGGGGACTTACGGCTTTTTGGCGCTGGAACGGTTTTTGAAAATCAGATGCGGGGAGCGGCTGGGGCTGAAAAACTTCGATTCCGCCCGCCCCTACTATATGCAGTTTACCATGAAGGTGGGGCGGGAGGAATTTTTCCGCATTGTCCGGGAGGAGATTGAAAAGCCCCTGGACCCGCTGGAGCTGGTGTACCCCAAGGAGCTGCCGGTGTTTGACAAATACGATGAATATTTGCCGGAGGCACTGGTGAAAAAGGGCTTTGCCCAGGGGGTGCTGGACGTAGAGGAAATGAAGCAGATTGTCAGGGGCTGGGAGAGTGCCCTACGTTGAATGGTATGCGCACCCGGTTTTCGCAGCGCCAACTGTAGGGGTTGCCTATTAGGCGACTCGCTGCCCACGCAACTGAGTGCTTCGTTGGATGGTACTATCTAACGGTTTCTGGGTTCTTGGCTTCCCCCGGGGGGAAGCTGCCGGCCTTGACGGCACTTCGGAACCGGCAAGGCTGGCTGATGAGGGGTGGCGACA
>URPI01000252.1 GCA_900549705.1 uncultured Eubacteriales bacterium | reverse complement strand
GCCCGTTCGGGCTGCCAGCTCCCCCAAAGGGGGCGCCGAGGGCGCTTCGCGCCGGGGCGTGTCCTTATTCCAGTCCTCTCAGATACAGTCCTCTGGTGCAGAAGCCAGGCTCGAAAGGTGCGGGATTCACATAATCACTCAGTACCCGCTCGACCTCCCGGGCGTTTTCCGTGGTGAAGTACAGCCGTACCGCCCACAGCCCCAGCCGTCCCAGGTCGTTCTGCCGGTCGAGCCAGTTCAGCTTTTTACCGTTGAGCAGCACACTGCGGCAGTTTCCGCAGTCTTTGATGATGGGAAAATCTGCGCCGGTGCGGTCGGTGAGCTTGGTGGGGGCGGCGTTACAGGTGCATTCGCCGGTTTTGTTGCGAATCAGGCAATGCTCCGTCACCATCAGGGGCAGACGGCCATAGGCGAAAATCTCGCTGGGGATGGCCTTGCTTACATCCCGAATCTGGGGCAGGGTCATTTCAAAGCTGAGGCATAGGGATGCAATGTCCATCTGCTGCAAGAGGTTTGCAGTGGCGGAATTGTAAACATTCAAGGAAAAATCACCGTGAATCCGCATTCCGGCTTCCTTGGCGGGAATCACCAGGCCGTAATTTCCAATCAGCACATCCCGGATGCCGTATTGCAACAGTTTTCCCATGGCATCGCGCAGCTTGGGCAGCTCTCCATCGTGGACGATTCTGGGCAGCACGGCTGCCACCCGCCCTCGCCGCCCCAGGGCTTGGCACAGGGCTTCATCCTCCATCAGCACATTGATGGGTACATACAGCATGGCGCTTTCGGTGTTTACCAGTGTTTGAGTCAGCTGCTCCCGGGTGGTGACCTGAATGGTCAGACCGGGCTGCTTGGTGCTGCTGCGGTAGTTGGGCACGGGCTTGGGGGCACGGATGGTACGCTCGGCAACTCTGGCGCGAATGGCCGTCAGCTGATTGAGCACCTCCCGGCGCATGGCGTTGACGGCAGAGGCGGGGACGGTCAGACCAGGGTCGATGTGGGTGCGGATTTCCGTGCAGCGGTAAGGGGTGCCGCCGGTTTTGGAGAGCCACTGGCTGAGCACCTGCCCGGACAGGGGCACGTTCTGTGCCAGCTCCGGCCGGGGACCATTGATGCTGCACCGGCGACCCTCCGGGTCAATGACTGCCAGGGAGCAGCCGTCCACGGTGACGGCACACTGAAACTGGATGTTTACCAGGCTGGTTTCGCCGGATTCATAGGTCTGCCGTGCCTGTTGCAGCCAGCGGGGGTCATCCCGGGTATCTTCCCGGGTGCCAAACATTTTCAGGTCAATGCGGTTGGTGTAATAGCCGTTGGTGAAGCCCTGGCGGTTGAAGGCGGTGTAAAGCGCGTCCATCATCTCCGGGGTCACCTGACCCTCGTCGATGGCCTTGCGGTAGACACCGGTTACAGTGGCCACATATTCCGGGCGCTTCATGCGACCTTCCAGCTTCAGGGAGGCAACGCCCATTTCTTCCAGCTCCTTGACATAATGCACCAGGCAGTTGTCCTTCAGGCTCAGGGGGTAGCGGCTTTCCCAGCGGCCATAGCCATAGCTCTGGCGGCAGGGCTGGGCGCAGCGCCCCCGGTTGCCGGAGCGTCCGCCAATCATGGCGGACAGATAGCACTGGCCGGAATAGCACATACACAGGGCACCATGGCCAAAAATCTCAATTTCAATGGGGGAATTTTTGCAGATGTAGCGGATTTCCTCCCGGTTCAGCTCCCGGCTGAGCACCACCCGCTTCATGCCCAGGGCAGCGCACAGCATCACCCCCGGCAGGGAATGCACCGTCAGCTGGGTGGAGCCATGCACCGGAACCTCCGGCGCAATCTGGCGGCACAGCTGGGCAACGCCCAGGTCCTGCACAATAAAGGCATCCACACCGGCCTCGGCAGTTCTGCGGATGAGGTCGGACACGGACTTGAACTCCCGGTCGGAGACCAGGGTGTTGAGGGTCAGGTGGACAGCCACCCCCCGGATGTGGCAGTATTTCAGCGCTTCTCCCAATGTTTCCAGGGTGAAGTTTTTAGCGCCCTGACGGGCGTTGAAGGTGCCGATGCCCAAATAGACGGCGTTGGCACCATTTTGTACAGCAGCCCGCAGCGCTTCCATGGAACCGGCGGGGGACAGTAATTCCAACATATCATATCTCTCCGTATGGTATACTTACCCGCATTATAGCACAGCTGAGTGAATATTTCCACCCACTTGAGCGTATTTCATGAAAAATTAAAAATCCATTAACTGTTTTGGCGGCAGGTAACATTAAAGTTGACAAAAAAGTTGGCGAATGATGGAAGCTGTCTGGCGCGAAGCGCCCTCGGCGCCCCTGAAAGGTTTAGCAGCTGTATCCGCCTAAGCGGCGTACAGATGCTTAATGCAGAGCTGGAGCTGGCAGCCCGAACGGGCTGACTGAAGCGCCCGCAGGCGCTATGCAAGCGAGCAACCGCCGTAGGCGGCACTTAGCGAGTCGCAGAGGGGTTTTACTGCTCTGGTGACGGACAAACCCCTCCGGTTTCGCTGACGCTCAACCACCTTTTAACAGCGGTATGATTGCCACCGGCAATCATAATTTTGAAAGATTCGCTGCGCTCTGCAAC
>URPI01000251.1 GCA_900549705.1 uncultured Eubacteriales bacterium | reverse complement strand
CGGGCTGCCAGCTCTCCCAGAGGGAGAGCCAAGGGCGCTTTGCGCCAAAGCAAAGTTCCCAATTTATGGATGTTTTAACCAAAAAACAGAATAAGAATTAACCGGGTGTACCAATTACGGCACGCCCGGTTTTTCTTATTGTTTTTCCTCTTTTTTCCGCGCCGCATCATAGATGCAGCCGGTACCCTGGTGTGCCATCAGGCCGCCCAGGCACTTCTTATTGCAGCGGATGCAGCGATGGATGCTCTTTTCCTGACCGTTTTTCAGCTTGTTCACCCAATCCGGGTCAGCCAGGAGCTGACGGCTCATGGCTGCGCACTGGATGCGCCCGCCGGCAAGCTGCTGCTCCACAAAATCCGGGTCATTCAGGCCGCCCACGCCGCACAGGGGCAGGGCAGTATATTTCCGCACTTCATCACAGAATTTCAGGAAGCAGCCCGGCTCACCGAAATAGGGATGCTTGGCGGAGGGAATGGTGTTTTCCAGCGCGGAATGGTTGGCTAATGTCACATGGAAGCTGGTCACGCCTGCCTGTTCCAGCAGCGGCACGAACACAGGCAGCTCCTCCACCAGCACACCGGCGTTGCCGTAATGGGGGTTCTCCTGACGGACTGCCAGCTTATAGTCAATGGGCATCTCCGGCACGGCTGCACGAACCGCCTTCACCGCCTCCACCGCGAAGCGGGCACGGTTTTCCGCACTGCCGCCGTATTCATCGGTGCGGTGGTTGAAAACGCCGGAGCTGAAGCTGCCGCACATCCGGTCGCCGTGCACCTGCACCATGTCAAAGCCTGCCTGCTTTGCCAGCAAAGCCGCCTTGCCGAACCCGGCAATAATCTTCTGAATCTTCTCCTGAGACAGCCCGGTGATGTAGGGCGCAACCTCCTGGTTCAGCTTTTCCCGCAGCTGATCGGGGGTTATTTTCTTCATCAGCACACCGGGAATATACTTGAGCATTGCCATCATGTTGGAATCGGTCTGGTGCAGCTGGGCGCAAATCTTGCAGTCTGCATCATGGGCAATTTTCGTCAGCTCCTGGTAGAAGGCAAAGCCCTTGTGGTCAAACAGGGACTTTTCAAATTTGCTCTTGCCCACCGGCACGTCGCCAATAATAATCATGGCGCAGCCACCCTGGGCAATGGAACGGATTTTTGCAAAATAATCCTCGTCCGACAGGCCAAAGGTGGTAGGCGAAAAAATAATGCGGTTTTTCAGCTGCATTCCGCCATAATCAACCGGGCTTAAAATTGTTTCGTACATTGTTTACACCCTTTCTATCGCCGCCGCTTTTCGCAGCAAATTCAACAGTTGCATTTTTTCCTCATCATCCAGCCCTTGCAGGTGCTGCGCATCCCAGTCAAACAGCACCTGATGGCAAACCGTAAAGGCTGCATTCCCTTTTTCCGTCAGGTGCAGATGATAGCTGCGCCCCTGCTTTTCCCTGGTCAGGAAGCCGTCCTCCGCCAGCTTACTCAGGCTGCGGTGGCTGTGCCCCCAATCGAGATGCAGGTCGCCGGTCAGCACCGCGGGAGAACAATCAGGATGCTTGCCCACATAGATGATGAAATAAATCTGCCCAAAGTTCAGGCCAAGCTTCTGCAGCCGCCGGGCTGCATAGTCCGAAAAATCCCTGTCCAGCGACAGGATGCACGCTGAGATGGTCAACGCCTCCATAAAATCGGCTCCTCACTTCAATTCATCCACAGTATAGCGCCGTTACTTGACTTTGTCAAGTATCAAGCCGGTATTCATAAAAAATTCACAACCGGAACTTCCCCGAATCGGCGGATTCATGGTACAATGTCCGCAACAATCTCTTAACCTGGAGGATTTGCACCATGAATGACGAAGAATTCATGCTCCGCCTGCTGGAAGGAAAACCGGTCTGCCCCTTTCTTGTCGCCATTGATGGCCGCTGTACCGCCGGGAAGACAACCCTCGCCGGGCTTTTGCAAGGAAAGCGCAGCTGCAATGTTATCCACATGGATGACTTCTATCTTCCCTTTGCCAAGCGGACACCGGAGAGAATGGCGCAGCCCGGCGGAAACATGGACTTTGAGCGGCTGCTTTCGGAAGTACTGCTTCCGCTGAAAAGCGGCGCAGAGGCACTGTACCGTCCCTACAACTGCCATGCAGATTATTTCCTGCCCACGCAGCCCCTCAACGCCGCCATTCCCACCGTCATCGAGGGGTCGTACAGCTGCCATCCCCTGCTGCGGGAATATTACAGTCTGCGGGTTTTCCTGGACATCTCCCCGGAGCTGCAGGCAGAGCGCCTGATGGCGCGGAATCCCGCCGCCTTTGAGGCGTTCCAGACAATGTGGATTCCCCGGGAGGAAGCTTATTTTTCCGCCTGCCAGGTGCGGGAACATTGCGATATTGTCCTCAATGGCAGTGCCGCCGAATAATGCGCAACGCCCCGCCCAGAAACGGGCGGGGCGTTTGGATGCATGATAAACGGACAGCGTTTCCTCCTCTTGGCTCCCCTCCGAAGCACGACGATTGCATGACATGAGTTAAAAATATATGAACGCATTGTCAAATGAGCGACGTAGTAGAGCGTACAGGCTAAAGGTTTGCACCACTTGGCTTCCCCCGGGGGGAAGCTGT
>URPI01000250.1 GCA_900549705.1 uncultured Eubacteriales bacterium | reverse complement strand
AAAGACTGATGAGGGGTAGCGATAGCTAAAAGTTTCAGATTTCCCCGTTGAGTGAAAAAACTGGAACATATGCCACTCATCCAACTGCATTCTTTAACCAGCCCGTCGCCGCCCCTCATCAGCCTCGCTACGCTCAGCAGCTTCCCCCCGTGGGAAGCCAAGGGTGCTTCGCACCGAACAGCACGATTCAATGAACACTTGAAAACAGGGGGCGCTCCCCCGCTTTCAACTATCCACCTTTGAACCAGAACGGGGGCAGCGCAGAAAATTGCTGCGCTGCCCTCGGCAGTCAGGTTTGCGTTATTTTAGAATGCGGTATCCAGCAGGTTGATGCCGTCAATCTTCACATCGAAGTAGGGAGCAGCACGGAAGGTGGACTCGCAGAAAGCGCCGTCCACAACAGCCTCGGTATCAGCCTCGAAAGCGGGGTCGGTGTTCACGTCAGCCATGTAGCTGTTCAGGGTCTCGCCGTTCACGGTGAAGGTGGTCACGTCGAAGACCTTCACGGAGCCATCCTCCAGAGCCTTCTTCACTTCGGCAATCTTCTCAACAGTGCCGGCAGCGGCAGCCTTCTCGTTCACATCGGACAGAACCACGGAACCGGTAGCGATGGTGCCGGTCCAGTCAGCGGCAATCTCCTCGCCGCCCGCAACGCAGTTGATGATGTACTCGAAGTAGGGAGCCCAGTTGATGCGGGAGGACACGATGAAGGTGTTGGGGCAGGCATCCACAGTGGAGCCGTTGTAGGAGACGTTGGGAACACCGGCGTTCTCGCAAGCGGTGGGTGCGCCCATGGAGTCAGCGTGCTGGGAAATCAGCTTGCAGCCGCCGTCAATCAGCTTGCTGGCAGCTTCCTTCTCGGCGGTCTCATCGTACCAGGAGCCGGTGAAGGTCACGTCCATGGTGACGGAGGGGCAGACGCTGCGAGCGCCCAGGAAGAAGGAGGTGTAGCCGGAAACCACTTCTGCATAGGTAAATGCGCCGACATAGCCAATCTTGGCTTCCTCAGCGGTGAATTCACCGGCCTCGATCATCTCGTTCAGCTTCATACCGGCGGCAACACCAGCCAAGTAGCGGCCTTCGTAGATGGAAGCAAAAGCATTGTGGTAGTTGGCAAGACCCTCGGTGTGTGCCTTGGTGCCGGTGGCGTGGCAGAACTGCACGTCGGGGAATTCCTTGGCGGCCTCAATCACATAGTCCTCATGACCGAAGGAGTCTGCGAAGACAATGTCGCAGCCGGCATCAGCCAGGTCAGCAGCAGCCTCATAGCAGCTGTTGTCTTCGGGAACGTTCTTCTTCATGACGAACTCAACGCCCAGCTTTTCGCAAGCTTCCTTGGCAGCGTTCAGGAAGTTCAGGTCATAGGTGGAGTTCTCGTCGTGCAGGAAGATGAAGCCAACCTTCACCTTGGAGGTGTCGGCCTCAGCAGCAGCGCTGACGGCGAACAGGCTTATCACCATTACCACAGCCAGAACCAGGGAAAGAACCTTTTTCATGTTTGTTTGTCTCCTTTTTGGTTTTGAATTTATAAAAAGGGTTTTTGCGACAAAAGAATATTACCGGCGGAACGTGATGCTGTCATCGCCCATTTCCTCGATGACCGCCAGAGATTCCACCCGGATTCCCTGCTGACGCAGCCGGTCGCCGCCGCCCTGGAATCCCTTTTCGATGGCGCAGGATGCACCTGCCACCTCTGCCCCTGCCTGATGCACCAGCTCAATCAGACCCAGCAGCGCCTTGCCGTTGGCAAGGAAATCGTCCACCAGCAGAACCTTGTCGGTGGGCAGCAGATAGTCCCGGCTCACCACCACGGTGTAGTCGGTGTTGTGGGTATAGGAGTGAACAACGGTGGAATAAACGCTGCCGTCCACGTTGCTGGTTTTGTGCTTCTTGGCAAACACCAGCGGCACCCCCATGGCCATGCCCACAGAAGCCGCAATGGCAATGCCGGAGGATTCGATGGTCAGAATCTTCGTGACCCCGCTATCCTCAAACAGTCTTGCAACCTCCTGGCCGATTTCAGCCAAAAAAGCAGTATCGATTTGCTGGTTCAGGAAACTGCCTACCTTCAAAATGCCGCCGGGCAGTACCTTGCCCTCTCGGAGAATTTTCTGCTCCATCCGTTCCATCGGGAACTCCTCCTTATTAAAAATAAAAAAGACGAACCGTGGCGCGGTGCCGGGGCACCCGCCTGCTGCGATTCGTCCATAGACTACGGCGAAAACAGGGACAATCGTCCCCTGTAATTTACCAATAGTCGTGACTTTGGCAGGCGTCACGGTAGAAACATTCGGGCCATTCATCCGAAACTATATCGGTACTCGTAGAATTTAGGGTTATCGTAATTCATATTTCAGCGAATGTCAACACCATCCGCCATATTTCCCTTTTTTCCTCTGTAATGCACAAAGAATCATGCGGGCTTTTCGTCTTTTTTGTGAACGGGCGGCAGTTTCAGAAATACCCCAGTAGGGGCGGACAGCATCCGCCCGAACGCTTGCACAATTGAGCCGTTCGTTGAATGGCTCACGCCATCTGTAGTAGAGCGTACAGGCTAATGGTTTGCACCGCTTGGCTTCCCCCGGGGGGAAGCTGTCAGACGGCACTTCGGAAC
>URPI01000249.1 GCA_900549705.1 uncultured Eubacteriales bacterium | reverse complement strand
GGAGGCAGGGGCACTTCGTGCCAGCGGGAGGCTAAGAGCCTCCCCTACGGTTCGAGTGGGAAGCCAGTACCATTCAACGAGCCGCTCTATTACGTCAGCTTCGGGTCGACCCCCACAGAGCGTGTGCAACGCGGTTGTGCCATGTAAAATCGAAACCCATCGAAAAAAAGAATTGCAATGTGCCGTCATTATTGCTATACTAATTGTAAAATAAATGTAAAATCCTGATTGCTGCAGATTTATGCCTGACGCTGCGGATTCCATTTATACAAAAACCTTGGAGGTTGAAGCCATGACTGTTTCCAACATTGTGGAGCTTCTGGGCGGCTTGGGTGCGTTCCTGTTTGGTATGAAATACATGGGGGACGGACTGGAGCTGGCCGCCGGTTCCAAAATGAAAGACCTTTTGGAAAAACTGACCCGAAACAAAATTCTCGGTTTCCTGCTTGGTACGTTTGTAACCGTGGTCATCCAGTCCTCATCTGCCACAACCGTGATGGTGATGGGCTTTATCAATGCCGGCATTATGGATTTGGCGCAGGCCACCGGCGTTATCTTCGGTGCCAACATTGGTACTACCATCACAAGCATCCTGATTGCTTTGGACGTGTCGGCAATCGCCCCCTTCTGCATCTGCGTTGGCGCATTCATGATGCTCTACACCAAAAAGGCCAGGCTCAAGCACATTGGCCAGGTTATCCTGGGCTTCGGTCTGCTGTTCCAGGGGCTGCACACCATGAGCGCCGCTATGAAGCCCTTGGGTCAGGTTGTCTGGTTCCAGAGCTTTATCATGAACGCCAAAAATCCCATTTTGGGTATCCTGGTGGGCGCGCTGATTTGTGCCGTGATTCAGTCCAGCTCGGCAGCCGTTGGTATTGTGCAGGCGTTGGCCTTGCAGGGGCTGATGCCGCTGCATTTTGCCTCCTACCTCATCTGCGGCATCAACATCGGCTCTGCCATGCCCACCATTCTGGCCTCCATGTCCGCCCGGAACAACGCAAAGCGGGCAGCCATGATTTACCTGATTTACAACATTGTCGGCTGTGTGGTCATGGCTCCGGTGACCATGCTTACCCCCTATACCGACCTGATAGAGCGGTTGATTCCTGACCCCATGTTCCAGGTATCGGTGTTTCACATTCTGTTTAAGGTCGTTGCCGCCGCCATCTTGCTGCCTTGCACCAACCTGGTGGTTAAGCTGACCTACAAGCTGATTCCCAAGCAGAAGCACGAGGATGCCGCCCGACTGGAATTTATCGACGTGAACCTGGTGGGCAACCCCAGCGTCTCCCTGCTGCAAATCCGCAGTGAAGTTGACCGCATGGCAAAGCTGGTGGAGGAAAACCTGTCCCTTGCCATGGAGGGCATTCTGGCCGGAGAGCCGCGCCACGCCGAAACCATTACGGAAAACGAGGGCGTGATCGACTATCTGACCGATGCCATCAGTGATTATCTGGTGAAATTCAACGTACAGGAGCTGTCCGCCACGGACGCTAACTATGTCCGCCGGGTGTTCCAGGCACTCAGCGATTTGGAGCGAATCGGTGACTACGCCGAGCACCTGCTCCACATCAGCGAGCGCTGCACCGAAAAGAGCCTGACCTATTCCGACACCGCCCGGCAGGAAGTAACCGAGCTGTACGACAATGTCAAGCAGCTCTACAGCACTGCCGTTGCCCGGTTCCATACCCAGGATTTGGGCATTGACTCCCTGAAGCATCTGGCGCGGCTGGAGCGGGAGAACCGAAAAAAAACCAAGCAGGCACAGCAAAACCACATGGATCGTCTCCGGGCCGGGGAATGCTCCGCCGAGGCTGGTATCATGTTCGGCGAGGTGCTCACCAGCCTGAACCGTGTGGGCGGCCACTCCATTAACATTGCTGAAGCCGCTGTCGCCCAGCACCAAAATTGATTTTTATCGCCCATGGCCGAAAAAACCATGGGCGATTTTGACACTCAAAGCTCAAAGAAGGAGGAACACTATGACTTGCGAAAAATCCTGCGGTGCGGTGGTGTACACTGTTGCAGACGGGGAAATCAAATATCTGCTGGTTGCCAATATGGATGGCAACTGGGGCTTTCCAAAAGGGCATATGGAGGGCATGGAGACGGAGACAGAAACGGCACTGCGGGAAGTCTACGAAGAAGCCCACTTGAACATCCAACTGATTGACGGCTTCCGGGAAACAGACGAATACCCGCTGCCCCAAAAGCCGGACTGTCGGAAACAGGTTGTGTATTTCCTGGGGACATTTCAGAATCAGGCCGTCCAGTGCCAGCCGGAGGAAATTTCCGAAAGCCGCCTGGTCTGCTGCCGGGATGCCATGCAGCTGCTCCAATTTAACCGCTCCAGAGAGATTCTCGCCAAAGCGGATGGGTACTTAGCCACCCCTAAACCGTAGTAGAGCATATCCATTAAAACTTCATTTTTATAGAAACGCAGTTCCCCCTTTGCTTCGGATAATAGCAGAGCAACGTCTAAATGCATTTGTGAAGTTTTAAGAGATTCGCTCTAGTAGGGGCGGATAGCATCCGCCCGAAACCCCGGATTTTAAAAGCACCCGGATGAACGCACGACACCCCCTCAGTCAGCCCGTTCGGGCTGCCAGCTCCCC
>URPI01000248.1 GCA_900549705.1 uncultured Eubacteriales bacterium | reverse complement strand
GCTTCCCCCCGGGGGAAGCCAAGCGGTGCAAACCTTTAGCCTGTACGCTCTACTAGTCGACCCCTACAGGGGGTGGTGCAATTATAAAAGAACACCCGCGCTCACTTAGAACGCGGATGCTTCTTCTATTACACCACCGGCTCAACGCCGTCACGCATTTTTACGCTGAATTTTACAGTCACCGATTCCAGGCCGGGCGCACTGACAATCGCAATCCCCTCCCCTGGCCGTCCGGTGGTGCGGACATATGCACCGCACATACCGCCCTCTGCCGTGGCCGTGTCCGGCCCCAGCAGGGCAACCGCGCCGTCCACCCGGAAGGTGACGGGCAGTTGGGCATAGGAGGCAACCGTGCCGTTTTCGTCCAGGATGCGCACCCGCAGCGCCGCCATATCATAGGTGTCGCCCATGACCAAATCATTCCCGCTGGGAGTGATCTCCAAATGCAGCTTTACCGAGGTGCTTCTGGTCAACGTCTTGACGCATTTGCCGTGGCACACCGCTTCAAAGCGCCAGCGGGTGCTTTCGCCGCCCCAGTTGCCCACATATTTTCCGTACAGCGCCACGCAGTCCTCATACCGCAGGCCATAGCGCATCATGGCCCAGGCAAATTTCATTTTGTAGCCAAAGGGCAGATTGGCAATGCCGTATTTTTGAGCAGCCAGCAGGCAGTCCCGCAGATATTCCGCCTTGGTGTGATCGAAGCCCTCCTGGCTTTCCAGCAGCACCCCGATGGGGTCATCCATCACAAAAGGCGGATGAGGCAGGGCACTTTCCGGCGTGTGATTTAATTTCGTTACGAAGCAGTCGTTTTTATACAGCGCCACTTCGTCGGCATTGGAGAACACCACCACCGAGCCAATCTCACCGGCAGGATAGTCGCCAATATCCATGGGAGAGCCAACTTCCAGCACCGTTCCCTCCTCGCCCTGGCTGGCATAGGCTGCCGCCGCCAGCTTGGGATTGCGGAAAGCATCCATCACGCCGTGATAGCACATCCGGTCGCCGGAGCCGAAATCCTTGTGGGTCTGATAATCGAACATACACCAGCCAAAACAGCCCGCATGGTCACCGCTTTCATAAGCCGCATTCAGAACGCGCATATGCCGCATCGCCTGCTCCTGCCGCTTTGCCCAAGGATCAAAGGACTTGGTGGGGAACATATGCCCGCTGTGCTCCGAAATCAAAAACGCTTTGCTGCGGTTGGGGCTCACTTTTTTCTTGGGCTTGCAGCCCGGGTTATTACCGGTGTGGGAGAAGTCATTGAAGGCATATACATCCTCCAACAGCTTGCTCTTTTCCAGATACCGCACGCCGGAGGTGGCGCGGCTGGCATCCAGCTTGTGAGCAATCTTGTTGGTTTGACGGTAGAAGGCATCGTCATCTACGCTCTCGTTAATGCGCACGCCCCACAGAATAATGCTGGGATGGTTGCGATACTGCTTCACCATTTCCTCCACATTGGTGCACGCCTGCTCCTTCCACTGGGCATCACCGATGTGCTGCCAGCCGGGGATTTCCGTAAACACCAGAAGCCCCAGCTTATCGCATTCATCAATAAAATACTGGCTCTGGGGGTAGTGGCTGGTGCGGACGGCAGTGCAGTGCAGCTCCTCCTTGAGAATGCGGGCATCCTCCCGCTGGAGAGATTCCGTGGCAGCATAGCCGATGTAGGGGAAGCTCTGGTGCCGGTTCAGGCCCCGGAGGAAGAATTTTTCCCCGTTGAGATAAAACCCATCGGCATTAAATTCCGCCGTGCGGAAGCCAAAGAGCACCTGCTCCTCGTCCAGCACCTCTCCCCCGTTCATCAGCCGCACCCGCAGCACATAGCGGTTCGGCTCCTCCGGCCGCCAGGGACGGGCACTGAGCCGCTGGGCGCTGACCTTCAGCTTCTTCTCCCGGCTGTGCCACAGGGTCTCGCCGGACTGGGTGAGGATGGCATAGTCCACCTCGCCGGAGAAATTCTCCGTCTCCACCTCAATTTCTGCTCGGTCAACAGTGGGGGTGACAACGGTCACATCCCGGATGAAAGAGGCATTCTTTTCAATCAGCCACGCCTCCCGGTACAGTCCGCCGTAGGTCAGGTAGTCAATCACGAAGCCGAAGGGAGGCACTTCGGGATTTTCGGTGGTGTCCAGCCGGACGGCAACCTCATTCTCCCCGGGCTTCACCAGCCCCGTAATGTCCAGCTGGAAGGCGGTGTAGCCGCAGCGATGCTCCCCGGCTGCGATTCCGTTGACAAACACGGAAGCAATGTGGGCAGCGCCGTCAAATTGCAGGAAGTAACGCTTCCCGGCAATGTCCGCTGGCAGCTCCAATTTCCGGCGGTAGCCGCACACCAGCTGATAGGCTTCGTGGTCAGCGTAGTGCAGCGGAAGTTCCACCGGATTGTGGGGCAGTTCCACTGCCTCCCCTTCCCCCTGAAAATGCATAAATTCTTCGTTCCATTGGGGGGTAAATTCCCAATTGCTGCAAATGCTTGTTTTCATGTTCGTTCTCCCTGATTTTTATGTTGATGGAAGTTTATATTGTATATGATTACAGCCGCCCCATGTGGGCGCTTCGTACCGACAGGTCGCCAGATTGGCGACCCGCTGGCACGAAGTGCCTCTTGGCTTCCCCCGGGGTGTTGCAGAGCGCAGCGAATCTTTCAAAATGATGATTGCCGGGGGCAATCA
>URPI01000247.1 GCA_900549705.1 uncultured Eubacteriales bacterium | reverse complement strand
CATGAGATATTACCATTCAACAGAGCGCTCAGTTACGGGAGCTTCGGGTCGCCAAATTGGCGACCCCTACAAACTCAGAAGTCTTTGGCGATTTCCATTCACCGAACCGCTCCGTTGCGTGGGGGCCGGGAGGCTAAGAGCCTCCCCTACGAGGCGTGTGCGATTCACGGAATGTTTGCGAAAATCCAATGTTGCGGGTGGTGAAGATGCCCCGACAATTTACATTACATGATTGCCATGGCGCACAGGCCAGCCAGTTCCCCCAGGCTGATGCAATAGCCGGAAATGTCGCCATTCATCCCCTTGAGGGAGCGGTAGGCACGCACCAGCGCCAGGGCATAGCCAACCATCACGGCAACCAGGGCAATGCCCACCGGTGTCTCCCACCAAAAGCCCACGCCCACAGCCGCAGCCAGCATGGCAAGGGGAAGCGCCCAATGGGTCTTCCGCTGGGCGTACTGGCTGGTTTCCATGGGGGGAAGGCAGGTGATTGCCAGCACACTGCAACACCGGCTGACCGCCGGAATCAGCAGCAGCGCCCGCAGCTGGGTCAGGGTGCAAAGGGCGGAGCAGGCGGAAAGCTGCATCACAAGCAGCAGTCCCATGGCAATCACCGAGAAGCTGCCCACATGGCTGTCTTTCAGAATTTCCCGCCGTCGTTCCAGGCTGCGATAGGAGCGCACCGCATCGGTCACATCCATAAAGCCGTCCAGGTGCATGAACCCGGTGAGAAAATAGGGGGCGGCGCAGACCATGGCGGCGCTGAGCAGACCGGGCAGCTCCAGCCGGAAGATAAGCAGACCGATGCCCCACCACAGAAGGCCGATTTCCAGCCCAATCACCGGCAGACAGCAGAGCATTTTGTCCCGGGCCTTTTCCTCCCACCCGTGCCAGGGGAAGGGCAGGGCACAGAACATACTCTGGCACATCCCCAGGGCGTATAACCACAGCTTCATTCCGGCAGCACCCCCTTGTGAACAATCAGATTGCCGCCGCTCATTTCCAGCACCACGTCGCTGATGGCAGCCAGCTTCCGGTCTATGGAAGCCAGCCCCCGGCGGTAGGTTTCGGTGACATTGTCATAGCGCTGAGCGTCGGAATAAATATAGTCGCTGACGATGACAATGTGTTTCACCGCCTGAGCAAAGGCAGCCACCTCGTCCCCGCAGCGCTCCCCGGCGGTTTCGTCCAGCTGCCAGTCCGGGGGGAGGAACAGCTCGTTCATCAGCAGGGCGGTGGTGCTGTCCAGCAGGAAGGTGGCATCCGGCTGACACCTGTCGAGACAGCCGAGGATGTGGGTGCCCTGTTCCACCGTTTCAAAGCCCATGCCGTCCCGGTCGGCAATGTGGCGGCGAATCCGCTCCCGGTCTTCTTCGTCCACAGGAATCATGGTGGCGATGTAATAGTGCTTGCCGCCTGCTGCCAGGCGAACCGCCAACTCCTGGGCATAGGAGGATTTTCCGTTTTTTGCACCGCCGGTGATAAAGACAATCATGTTGCATCCTCCACGGTGAATTTGTCGCCCTGGCGGATTTCTTCCAGATACCCGTCGTCAATGCCTGCCTGCTGGAAGGTTGCCATTTCATTCATAATGGCGCAGGCGGCATCCAGCACCTGAAAGGCCAGGGGGCATCCGCTGCCCTCGCCCAGCCGCATTCCCAGCAGCAGCATGGGCTGCAAGTCCATGGCCTCCATGGCGAGCCGGTAGCCAATCTCAAAGGAGGCGTGGCTGGGCACCAGATAGTCCCGCACCTCCGGCTTCAGCCGCACGGCACACAGCGCCGCCACGGCGGAAATAAAGCCGTCAATCACCACCGGGCGCTTGGTGGCGGCAGCACCCAGAAAAGCACCGCACATGGCGGCAATGTCCAGGCCGCCCACCTTTGCCAGCACGTCCACCACATCGGTTCTGTCCGGCTGGTTGATGGCAATGGCTCTGGAAATGACCTCCTTCTTTTTCTGGAAGGCCTCGTCGGTGATGCCGCCGCCCCGCCCGGTGACCTGGTCCACCGGAGCATCCAGCAGCACCGACAGCACGGCGGCGGAGGTGGTGGTGTTGCCGATGCCCATTTCTCCCACCCCCAGGGCGCTGGCTTCGGTGCGCATGGCAAGTCCGATGCCGGTGAGGATGGCGCGGGTGGCCTGCTCCCGGGTCATGGCAGGCTCCTTTGCCATGTTGCGGGTGCCATAGGCAATCTTCCGGTTCAGCACCGCCGGCTCGTGGATGTCTGCCTTCACGCCCACGTCGCACACGGTAATGCCCACCCCAAAATGCTTGCACAGGGTGGAAGCACCGGTTTTGGCACGGGTCAGGTTGATGGTCTGCATCAGCGTCACCGACTGGGGGGCGCTGGACACGCCCTCCTCTGCCACGCCATTGTCGGCGGCGAACACCAGTAGATGGGGGGTATCCATGCGGTTATGTACCTTGCCGGTGATGCCAGCCAGCTGAATGGACAGTTCTTCCAGCCGCCCCAGGCTCTCCGGGGGCTTGGCGAGGGATGCCTGGTAGCGGCGGGCAGCCTCCATGGCCTCCCGGTTCAGCGGGGTGATGTTTTTCAGAAATTCATCCAGTTCTGTTGTCATTTGATTGTTCCTCCTGGGATGATGGATTTTTGAGATGGATAGAACGGTGCCATGGCGCTCCGAAGCGCTCGCAAGAGAGGGCTTCGTTGAATGGTAATATCTAATGGCTTTTGAGTCCTTGGCTTCCCCCGGGGGTGTTGCAGAGCGCAGCGAATCTTTCAAAATTATGAT
>URPI01000246.1 GCA_900549705.1 uncultured Eubacteriales bacterium | reverse complement strand
TCGCGTTCGCTCAGCAGCTCCCTCAGAGAGGGAGCCAAGGGCACTTCGTGCCAGCGGGAGGCTATGAGCCTCCCCTGCGCTGGCTGTGCGGAACGACAAGCCGACACCATCCCGGCGCAATATCCCCCAGCGAGCACCGGGGGCGATCCCTTTCGATGAACTTGACGAGGAGTATGTTATGATTCAAACCTTTTCCCTCTGGCCTGGGGTTACCCTCCGCTGCGTGCAGGACGGGCGATTCAAGCAGGGCTGCCTGAGTGTGCAGCTGGTGCGCCCCATGGCGGAATCCGAGGCAGCCATGAACGCCCTGCTGCCTGCGGTGCTGCTGCGGGGAACCCGGCAGCATCCCAGCCTGCGTGCCATTACCCTGGCACTGGACGACCTGTACGGGGCGGCAGTCAGCCCCCTGGTACGCCGGGTGGGCGACTACCAGACCACCGGCCTGTACTGCGGCTTTATGGACGAGCGCTTCGCCCTGCCCGGCGACAAGGTGCTGGAACCCATGGCGGACTTCCTCCGGGAGCTGCTGTTTTGTTCCCCGGTGGAGCAGGGGGGGTTCCTCCGCCGCTATGTGGACAGCGAAAAGAAAAATCTCATCTCCTCCATTGAATGTGACCGGAATGACAAGCAGGTGTATGCCATGAGCCGCCTGCTGAAAAATATGTGCGCCGCCGATTCCTTTGGCGTTCCCCGGCTGGGAGAACCGGAGCAGGTGGCTGCCATCACCGCCCAGGGGCTGTGGGAGCATTACCAGCGTATCCTCCGGGAGAGCCGGGTGGAATTTTTCTATGTAGGCTCCCGGGCACCGGAGCAGGTGGCGCAAATGCTCCTGAAACAAATCCCCTTTGAGGGACGCACGCCGGTGGCGCTGCCGCCCCAGTCCGGCTTCCATGATTGCCCCGGAAGCCATGTCACCGAAGCGATGGACGTGACCCAGGGCAAGCTCTGCCTGGGCTTTACCACTCCGGTGACCCTCCAAAGCCAGGATTACACTGCCATGCAGCTGCTGAACCAGGTGTATGGCGGGGGCATGACCTCCAAGCTGTTTCTGAATGTGCGGGAGAAGCAATCCCTGTGCTACAGCATTTCCTCCGGCTACTATGGTGCCAAGGGCATCCTCACCGTTGCCGCCGGCATCGACAGCGCCAGCCGGGAGCAGACCCAGCAGGAGATTCTGCGCCAGCTGGAAGATTGCGCTGCCGGGGAAATAACCGCCCAGGAGCTGGGGGATGCCCAGCAGGCCATGCGCTCTGCCCTGCAAGCCCTCCATGATTCTCCCGGTGCCATTGAGAACTATTATGCAACCGCCGCCCTCAGCGGCAGAAATCTCACCCCGGCGCAGTATTTGCAGCAGGTCAACCGGGTGGAGGTGGCGGATTTGGTGCGGATGGCGCAGTCCGTTAAGCTCCACAGCAGCTTTTTCCTCACGGAAGGAGGAACCCAATGACAAAATATGAATACCCGGAGCTGGACGAGATGCTCTATCGGGACAGCCTGCCCAACGGGCTGCAAATTGCGGTGGTGCCCCGGCGGGGCTTTGAAAAAAAGATTGCCTACCTGGTCACCGGCTTTGGTTCCATCCATACAAGCTTCACCCTGGACGGGGCGGAATACACCGTCCCCGGCGGTGTTGCTCACTATTTGGAGCATAAAATGTTTGAGCTGCCCGGCGGGCGGGATGTCAGCGGCGAATTTGCGGCGCTGGGGGCAAATGTCAATGCCTTCACCAGCTACGACATGACGGCCTATTATTTTTCCTGCACCCAGGAATTTGACCGGGCGCTGCGGCTGCTGCTGGAATTTGTGTCCACCCCCTATTTCACCCAGGAAAGCGTGGAGCGGGAGCAGGGCATCATCCGGCAGGAGATTGACATGAACCTGGACAGCCCCGACAGCGTGATTTTTGACCGGCTGATGGAAATTATGTATGAAAATCACCCGGTTCGGGTGCCGATTCTGGGAACGGAAGATTCCATCCGGGAGATTACCCCGGAGATTCTGGAAATCTGCCACCGGGCGTTTTACCACCCCAGCAGGATGCTATTGTGCGTGGTGGGCGATGTGGAGCCGGAACAGGTGCGGGCGGCGGCGCTGGAAGTGCTGCCGGATACCCCGGCACCCGATGCCGTCAAGGTTGCCCACTGGGAAGAAGCGCCCACCCCCGTTGCTGCCGAGACACGGTGCAGCATGGAAGTGGCAATGCCCACGTTCAGTCTGGCGTTCAAGTGCCCTCCGGCGGGGGTGGGGGATGCTGCCATCCGTCAGGAGATGGTGGCGGATTTGGCAGCAGAGGCGCTGTTCGGGGAATCATCGGAGCTGTATCTGCGGCTGTATGAGCAGGGGCTGATTGACAGCTCCTTCGGCGGCGGCTTCGAGACGCTGGAGGACTGCGCCATGCTCTGCGCCGGGGGCGACAGCGACCACCCGGAGCAGGTGCGGGACGAAATCTGCCGGGAGGCAGAACGGCTGGCAGCAGAGGGCATTGACGAAAGTGCCTTTTTGCGGATGAAGCGCAGCGCCCTGGGGCGGCGCATTCGGGGGCTTGACAGCATGGATGGGACTGCCTTCCGGGTGTGCGCCTATCACTACGCCGGCTTCGACTATTTCCGCTTCCCGGAAATCTACCGGGAGATTACCGCCCGGGACATTCAGGCGTTTCTGGCACAAAATGTGAAACAAGCGTATTGTGCCATCTCCATCATCACACCGCTGTAATTGAAAACGCCCTGTGTAGGGGTCGCCAACTTGGCGACCCGAAGCCC
>URPI01000245.1 GCA_900549705.1 uncultured Eubacteriales bacterium | reverse complement strand
GCAGCTGAGCCACAGGCCGCCCCGTTCCCCGAAATTTCCCCGCAGAATCATACCCACATTATATAATCCCAAATGCCCTTTTGCAAGCCCCTTATCCCGGCGGTAAGGCTGCCCCAGCATATCCGCCGGGAAACCCCGGCCATTGTCCCGCACGGTGATTTTCAGCTGATTGCCGTCAGTCTGCGCCTGGACAGAAATCACCGCCCCGGTCATACCGTCAATGCCATGCAAAATGGCATTTTCCACAATGGGCTGCAATATCATTTTGGGCACCATGCAGTCGTACAGCTCCTCTGGAATCGACACCCGAAAGGCGAAGTCATCCCCCAGACGGACTTTTTGGATCTCAATATAGCGCTGCAAAATCTCCATCTCCCGGTACAGGGGCACAAACTCCTCCGGTGAAATGCACAGCCGCAGAATGTCCGCCAGATTCGTTGCCATCATAGCAACCTGGGGTACCTTGTTTATCTTGCTGATCCACTTCATGGTGTCCAGGGTGTTGCACAGGAAGTGAGGGTTCAGCTGTGCCTGCATCATGCGTATCTGCGCCTGGTTCAGCTCCTGCTGGTTGCGCAGCAGTTCCGCCCGGTTGGTGTTGAGGGCGCGGACGGTCTGGTTGAACTGCTCGGCCAGCTCCCCGAATTCATCCTGCCGGTCCACGGGAATCTGGATTTCCAGATTGTCCTGCTGCACCCGGCGGAAGCCCGTCATCAGCCGCTCCAAGGGGGCTGCAATCTGGCGGCTGATGGGAAGGCTCACCAGCGCCGACACGCATACGCAAGCCAGCACACAGATAACCCCCGCCGTATACAGCAGCCACACCGTCCGGGATGTGAACATCTGAGGCTGACGAAGCACAAGATTCAGCCCCGTTTCCGGGTGATTGACGATTTTATACACATAATTGCTGTCTGTGGGTGCTTCCCCTGCCAGCAGGGTTTGGCGCAGCTGGGGGGCAAGCACCTGGGTCAGACTGGTCTGAGAGCCATAGATGGGGCGGAAAAATTTACTCAACACCAGCACGTCGCTTTGCACATACTTGCCGTCCAGCAGCGCGTGGAATCCCGCTGCATACACCCGCATGACAAGAAAGCCCCCGCAGCCGTCCTCCGCCCGCAGTGCCACCCCGCCCAGCAGCAGCGGGGAAGTCATATCTGCCGGATTCTCCGCCGCATAATACACTGGCTTCCCCTCCGCTTGGGCTGCTCCATACAGCACCCCCCAATCCGTCGGCAGATTTTGGGACACCGTTCCCCGGGTGGAGTAGCGACACACCCCGGTGCTGTCATACAGGTCAAATACGCCGATGGTACGCCAGCTGTCCGTGGCCGTAAACAGCAGGCTGTTGATTTGAAAGCGGCTGCCTGTGCCGGAACCCAAAGCATGGATCACGCTGTCGTCATCTCTCAGCTTGTCCGCGCTTTGCACCATGGCATCCCGCAGACTGCTCAGGCTCTGGCACAAAATGGCGGACTGCTCCACCAAATCCTCCCGCGCCTTGTTCTGCATCCGCAGACGGGTAATCTGTACCATCAGCACCGTACACAGCAGCAGCGGCAGCAGGGAAGCCAGCAGCATGGCCGCAAACAAGCGGCGGCGAAAGGAATGCTTCATGCGGCTCCCTCCTTCACGGCATCCGCCCATTTGCGCAGGATGCCCTCCCGATTTTCCGAAACCCAGGAAATATCATAGTCAATCAGATTCAGATTTCCCGGCAGGTTCCCCGGCACGGTTACATCCGTCCGAACACTGCGGCGATAAAAGCGGCTGCCCAACAGAGTTTGCACCGGCTGGCTCAGGGTAAATTCCAAAAAGGCAAGGGCACTCTCCCGGTGGGGCGCGTTTTTCAGCACCGCCGTACCATCGGGCACACAGCTGGTTCCCTCCTCCGGGTAAACCAGCGCCAGGGTATTCCCGGCCGCAATACGCTGCAGCGCCGTTTCCTCCAGCGTCACACCCACCAGTTTCTCTCCCTCCGCCACCTGGGTCAGTACATCGCCGGAGGAGGTGAGCAGCTGTCCCGCCAGATTGCGGGCAACGGAAAGGACGGTTTCCTCCCCGCAGGAGGCCAAAATGGTGGCCACTGCCGTAAAGGAGGATGCGGATTTTTCCGGGTCAGCAAAGGCAATCTTCCCCCGAAATTCCGGTCCGGTCAGGTCATTCCACCCGGTCAGAGTGGCAGGGTCAACCAATTTCGTGTTGTAAATCAGCACCAGGGGCAGCGCGGAAAAGGGCACCCAGGCATTTTCCGCATCCCGCAGAGAATCGGACACCTGCCAGATGTCGGAGCAGGATACGCTTTCAAATAAATCCCGGCAGGCATCCAGGCTCTCCACACCGCCGCCGAACATCACATCCGCCTTTGGGCTGCTTTTCTCCTGCTCCAGCTGCGTCAGCAGCTCATTGCTGCCCCCAGTGACCACCTCCACCCAGATGCCGGTGCGCTCCTCAAATTCCCGGATAATGGGGCGGTACACCTCCTCTTTGTGGGAGGTGTAAATCACCAGTCGGTTTTCTTCCGGTGTCAGGGTGGGCACCGCCGGCTGAGATGCACAGCCGGTGAGCAGCAGCACCAGGGTCAGCAGCAGAACACGCATTTTTTTCATGGTGATGTCTCTCCTTTGCTGAGGATGTTTTATGGATGCAACGCCAACGCAATGGCGCGGTTGGTTGGATGGGATTGGTAAAAATTTTTGAGTTCGTGAAGCAAACGCAACAGAGCGGTTCGTTGAATGGAAATCGCCAAAAACTTCTGAGTTCTTGGCTT
>URPI01000244.1 GCA_900549705.1 uncultured Eubacteriales bacterium | reverse complement strand
GGCGGCTCGAAGCCGCCCGCCAGCGGCAAAGCCGCTCGGGTCGCCAAATTGGCGACCCCTACAAACTCAGAATTTTTTTGGCAATTTCCATTCCAACGAACCACTCCGTTGCGTAAGCTTCGGGAGGCTAAGAGCCTCCCCTACGATTTCAGAGCATTTCAGCTGCTCCCTTTTGGAGAAATCTTCCAGCATTTTAACGTTTGACTTCCTTTCTATCTGCCCGTTATGAATTTCTCGTTTTGTCGCGTCAAGATGCTATTTTATCTGAGGTGAATGATATGAGTAATGTACTTGACTATGTAAAGTGGCGGGGTGACCTGTCATTTACCCAGGATCCGCCCAATGCTGTGGATTCCGTCATTTTCTCCTATATGGTGTACATGAAATTTCCAAAGACATTGGAGCAGTCTGACGGAATGACCCTGGCGGAAATGCAGGCATATATTGAAAAGCAGGAAGATCCCAAGCAGTTTGGCAACCCCCACCAATTGGAGCTTCTGCGCTGCATGGCCGCCGCCCCCCGCTTTCGCCAGGCCAAGCTGGTGGCCTTCCGTGATGAACTGATTCCAGAGGAAGACATCCAGTTTGCCGCCGTGAGTCTATTGCTGGATGACGGCAGTCTGTTTGCAGTCTTCCGGGGCACGGACAACACTCTGGTTGGCTGGAAGGAAGACTTTAATATGTGCTTCCAGGAGTCCATCCCCTCCCAGCATCTGGCACTGGACTACATCCGGCAGCTGTATGATTCCTACCACCGCCCCATGTACATCTGTGGCCACTCCAAGGGCGGAAATCTGGCGGTTTACGCCGCCTCCATGAGTCCCCCGGAAATCCGTCAAACCATCCGCCAGGTTTACAACAACGACGGCCCCGGCTTCATGGAATATATGCTCACCATGCCCGGCTATCTGGAAATGGTGCCGCGCATTCACACCTATGTGCCCCAGTCGTCCATCATCGGCTTACTCATGGAGCACGCCGAGCCTTACCGGGTGGTCAAAAGCACCCAGATGGGCGGCATCATGCAGCACGATGTGTTCAGCTGGGAGGTGGAGGGCAAAGAGCTGATTCCGGTGGACAAACTGACACCGGATGCGCTGTTCGTCAACGCCACCATCCGGGGCTGGCTCATGAGCATGGACTATGAGCAGCGCATCACCATGGTGGACTCCCTGTTCAAGCTGCTCAGCTACGGCAACGTGGAGCGCGCCACCGACATTTTCCTGCCGAAGAACATCCGGCAGTACATGAAGCTGATCAGCACGGATGAAAACATCCGCCGCATTCTCTCCGGTGAGTTTGCAAACCTTCTGGAAGCCGCCAAAAAAGCCAGAGCCTCCGGCGACGAGCCTGCGCCCTCCCCCCAGGAGGACGGCTCCCAGCCGGTGCAGGATTAGACCAAATTCACAAAACAAAAAACAGGGGATTGAATTTTTTGGGGCAGATTCAACCCTTGTTTTTTTCATGGCAGTATCATAGAATTATCATAGAATATGGTTCTCCGGCAGAACCACCGCCCCATGGAGCAAAGCGCCGAGGGTCAGCTTATTGATTGACTTTTCAACATAACTATCGGTATAAAAATGTGTATTCAGGCCGTTTTGATAGCGGCGGAAAGAGGGTAAATGATGAACACGGTAATCAACGTCCCCAAGATTTTCGGCAGTGATGTCTTCAACGAGGCCACCATGCGCCAGCGCCTCTCCGCCCAGGTCTATAACGCCTGGCGCACCTGCATCGATACCGGCGCAGAGCTGAAGCTGGAAACTGCCAACGCCATTGCCGAAGCCATGAAGGACTGGGCGCTGGAAAAGGGTGCCACCCACTATACCCACTGGTTCCAGCCCATGACCGGCATTACCGCCGAAAAGCACGACTCCTTCATCTCCCCCACCGGTGACGGGCGGGTAATCATGGAGTTTTCCGGCAAGGAGCTGGTGCGGGGCGAACCGGATGCCTCCTCCTTCCCCTCCGGCGGCCTGAGAGCCACCTTTGAAGCCCGGGGCTACACCGCCTGGGACCCCCGCTCCTGTGCCTTCGTCAAGGACGGCAGCCTGTATATTCCCACCTGCTTCTTCTCCTACAACGGCGAAGCCCTGGACAAGAAGACCCCCCTGCTGCGCTCCATTGAGGAAGTGTCCCGGGAGGCAGTGCGTATTTTGCGGCTGTTCGGCGACACCGAAACCAAGCGGGTGATTACCTGCGTGGGAGCCGAGCAGGAATATTTCCTGCTGCCCAAGGATTTGTATGCCCAGCGGGAGGATTTGCGGATTACCGGGCGCACCCTGTTCGGCGCTCAGTCCTCCCAGGGGCAGGAACTGGACGACCACTATTTCGGCACCATCCGCACCCGGGTATCCAACTTCATGAAGGATTTGGACGAGCAGCTGTGGCGGCTGGGCATCCTCTCCAAAACCAAGCACAATGAGGGCGCACCCTGTCAGCACGAGCTGGCACCCATCTATACCGATGCCAACAACGCCTGCGACAGCAACCAGCTCATCATGGAGATTATGAAAAAATGCGCCGCCAAGCACAATCTGGTGTGTCTGCTCCATGAAAAGCCCTTCGCCGGTGTCAATGGCTCCGGCAAGCACAACAACTGGTCCCTCGCCACCGACACCGGAAAAAATCTGTTCAGCCCCGGCAAGACCCCCCGGCAGAACGCTCAGTTTTTGGTATTCCTGGCTGCCTTTATTCAGGGCGTGGACGAATATCAGGATTTCCTGCGCTGCACCGTGGCCTACGCCGGCAACGATCACCGGCTGGGTGCAGACGAAGCGCCCCCCGCCATTGTTTCCATCTTCC
>URPI01000243.1 GCA_900549705.1 uncultured Eubacteriales bacterium | reverse complement strand
CCCCCGGGGGAAGCCAAGTGGTGCAAACCTTTAGCCTGTACGCTCTACTACAGGGTGCGGTGCAAAGCTAGGGTGTGTACCATCCATCGAACGACACCCCCTCAGCTTCGCATTCGCTCAGCAGCTCCCCCAAAGGGGGCGCCAAGGGCGCTTCGCGCTGAAATTATCTTTCCCGTTCGTTCCTGCTTGAAAAAGTCGTCATTTTGGAGTACAATAAGGAAAAATATATGAGGAGGCATCTTTTTGGCTGAATTGATTTCTCTGATTGTGCCGTGCTATAACGAGGAGCAGTCCCTGCCCTACTTTCATAAGGAAGTGTCCGCCGTGATGGACAGGATGAACTATCTGGACTTTGAAATCATCTTTGTCAACGACGGCTCCCGGGACGGAACGCTGGCACTTCTGCGGCAGATGGCCGCCCAGGATAAGCGCATCAAATATCTCTCCTTCTCCCGGAATTTCGGCAAGGAGGCCGCCATGTATGCCGGACTTCAGCACGCGGGCGGCGACTATGCCGCGGTGATGGATGCCGACCTGCAAGACCCCCCTGCCCTGCTGGAAGAAATGTACCGCGCCGTCACCCAGGAGGGCTACGACTCCGCCGCCACCCGCCGGGTCACCCGCAAGGGGGAACCCCCCATCCGCAGCTTTTTTGCCCGGATGTTCTATAAGCTCATCAACAAAATGGCCGAGGTGGAGATTGTGGACGGTGCCCGGGACTTCCGGCTGATGAACCGGAAATTCCTGGATGCCCTGCTGTCCCTCAAAGAATACAACCGCTTCTCCAAGGGTCTGTTCGGCTGGGTGGGCTTCAAGACCAAGTGGATTGAATTTGAAAATGTGCAGCGGGTTGCCGGCGAGACCAAGTGGTCCTTCTGGAAGCTGTTCCGCTACAGCATTGAGGGCATTGTGGCCTTCACCACTGCGCCGTTGACCATGGCCTCGGTGATGGGCTTTTTCATGTGCCTGCTGGCGCTGTGCTCCACGGTGTTCATTGTGATCCGCAAGCTGCTGTTCGGTGACCCGGTTTCCGGCTGGGCCTCCACTGCCTCCATCATCACCTTTATTGGCGGCATTCAGCTGTTTTTCATGGGTGTTTTCGGGCAGTATCTGGCAAAGGCCTACACAGAAATCAAAAACCGTCCCATTTACATTGTGGCAGAATCCAACCTGGATTCCCCTGCGAAATAAGAGCTTTGCAATCAGAAAGGATTTTCTATGGAAAAGAAAAACCGTATTTCCACCGCCTATTGGCTGCTGTGCGCCGTTGCCGCCGTGCTGTTCGGCGTACTGTCGCTGAGAACCAACATCTGGGCAGACGAAGCGTACACCTTTGCCATGGTACGCCACAGCTTTGCTGACATCTGGCGCATCACCGCCGCTGATGTTCACCCACCCCTGTATTATTTTCTGGTGAAGATTTTCACCTCCCCCTTCGGCTACAGCCAATATTCCGTCCGGCTGTTTTCCGGTGCCTGCTATTTCCTGATTCTTGCCATTGGCGGCTGGCAGCTCACCCGGCTGTTTGACCGGAAAACCGGGCTGCTGTTTATGCTGCTTTATATGCTGTTCCCCTTTGCCCTGGACTATTCCACCGAGGCAAGGATGTATTCTTCCGCTGCGCTGGCCGTCTTTCTGTGTGCCCTCTTTGCCTACCGTGCCTACTTCAGCAACAAGGCCGGGGACTGGATTGGCTTCACCGCTGCAGGTCTGTGCGCCGCCTACCAGCATTATTTTGCTCTGGTAGCCGCCGGTGCCATCTACGGTGTGCTGCTGGTGTGCATTCTGGTGAAGAAGCGCTCGATTCTCAAATCCTGGCTGGTGGTTTCCGCCGTGACCATTGTGCTGTATCTGCCCTGGCTCAAGTGCTTTGCGGAGCAGCTGGCCTTCAAGGTGAGCAACGAATACTGGATTGCTCCCATCACCCTGGAAACCCTGCGCAGCGATATGATTACCATCCTTCATGCCACCGGCAACACCCCCTTCCCCATTTTCTTTGCCCTGCTGTATTTCTTTCTGCTGCTGGGCATCGCCTGGCGGCGGGAAGCAGCACCCCTGCTGGCAATGACCGTTTGTCTTTTGACCGAGGCACTGGGCGTGGGCGTTTCGCTGCTGATTCGTCCGGTTTACATCATCCGCTATTTGGTGCCCTGCGCCCCGCTGATGATTTTCTTTCTGGCCTGGGGGCTTGCCCGCATCACCAGGGAGAAGCTGTACGGCGCGGCCATGGGCTTCCTGCTGGCCGGCTTCGGCGGCAGCCTGATGTACACCGCCGTGAATGCCCTTCCCCCCCAGAATATGCTGACCGACACCGTGCTGGAAGAAAACAGTGATGCACAGGCCTATGTCATCCTGGTGGATAACGACAGCCACATCTCCCAGATTGCCGCTTACTACAACAGCACCACACCCATTTACCTGGAAGAAACGCTGGGCGCGGCCAGCCCCTTTGAAAACATCTTCCCCCTGTCCGAGCTTCACACCGAAGAACTGCGCACCATTCTGGTATTTACGGACGAGGGCACCCGCCCCACCGGAAGCTACCTGACCGGCTTCGCCCCCACCCTGGTTGGCACCTACCAAGGCGGCTACAACACCTTTGACATCTGGAAATTGGAAAAAGAGAGCGCCCCTGCGGAGGAAAAAGGCGAAAACCCAGAAACGGCAGCACTGCCGGGCAACGAAGACGCATGATGCCTGTAGCAACACGTTAGTCTCCTGACCTGCCCGGTAACGTACCGTCCAAAAACCGCTTGCACACCCTGTAGTAGACTGTCCTGACTAATAATTTATGAACAGCCAACGGCGATG
>URPI01000242.1 GCA_900549705.1 uncultured Eubacteriales bacterium | reverse complement strand
ATACCGGCGCCAAGGGCCATAATCACCGGGGACAGCTTATCGTTGCCGTAAATTTTGTCGGCTCTTGCCTTCTCCACGTTCAGCATCTTACCCCACATGGCCAGGATTGCCTGGAACCGGGAATCTCTGCCCTGAATGGCAGAGCCTGCTGCGGAGTCACCCTCGACGATGTAGATTTCGCAGAGTGCAGGATCCCGCTCGTTGCAGTCCTGGAGCTTATCCGGCAGAGAACCGGACTCCAAAACGCTCTTTCTGCGGGTGGCCTCTCTTGCTTTTCTGGCTGCTTCTCTTGCCCGGGAGGCCATGAGAGATTTTTCAATGATGGCCTTACCGGCGGCAGGATGCTCCTCCAGATAGGTCATCATGCCTTCTCTTACCACGCTATCCACCAGCGAACGAATGTCGGAGTTGCCCAGCTTTGTCTTGGTCTGGCCCTCAAACTGTGCATCGGACAGCTTGACGGAAATAATTGCGGTAATCCCCTCGCGGCTATCCTCGCCGGAAATGTTCTCGTCATCCTTCAGGAGCTTCTTTGCCTTGCCGTAGGTGTTCAGTGCCCAGGTCAGAGCCGTTTTAAAGCCCGTTTCATGGGTGCCGCCCTCAGTGGTATGAATGTCGTTGGCAAAGGACAGAAGAATTTCGGAATAGCTGTCGTTATACTGGAGCGCGATCTCCGCCTGAGAATTCTCCCGCTTGCCGGAGAAATAGATAACCTCCTCATGGACGGGTGTTTTTGTCTGATTGATGTGCTCTACAAAGGAGCGAATGCCGCCCTCATAGCACATATCGTCTACTCTGGCCTCCTGGCCCTCGGGCTGAATCCGTGCGTCCCGCAATTCAATTCGGACACCGGCATTCAGGAAGGCCTGCTCTCTCAGCCGCTTCTCCAGGGTGTCATAGTCATAAACCAGCGTTTCGAAAATCTGGCCGTCGGGCTTGAATACAATCTCAGAACCGTGCTCGTTGGTGGTACCAACAATGGTCATGGGCTGGGTAACATGGCCCCGGGAGAACTTCATCTCATAGATATTGCCGTCCCGGCAGACCCGAACCTCCAGCCATTCCGACAGAGCATTGACCACAGACGCACCCACGCCATGGAGGCCGCCGGACACCTTATATCCGCCGCCGCCAAACTTACCGCCTGCATGGAGCACCGTGAATACAACCTCCAGTGCCGGCTTTCCGGTCTGTGGCTGAATGCCGGTGGGAATACCACGGCCGTTATCCTTGACGGCAATGATATCGCCCTCCCGAATTTCTACCTGGATATGATTACAATATCCAGCCAGCGCTTCATCAATGGCGTTGTCTACAATTTCATAGACCAGGTGGTGCAGTCCTGCTGCGGACTGAGAACCAATATACATACCCGGGCGTTTTCGAACTGCTTCCAGCCCCTCCAACACCTGAATTTGATCGGCGCCGTATGTCTGCTTCACTTCTTCTGACATACTTTGACCTCCTTTACAGCTTTGGGACACAGGTCCCCATCGTTAGACGCAATCTAAATCTATCTTAATCTTGTTGTTTTTTCGTTTCTGTTCGCTTTTCCAGGGTAGCGGCAGACAGCTGCGTAAAATAAACCTTTTCCATGCCGTATTCCTCCGTCACCAGAAACGTCTTGGGAATGTCCTCTGTGACGTTCAGCAGCACGCCGTTTTTCTCGGCATTTTGTAAATATTCCATGGTCTTATGGGACATGGAACAGCCATCCAAATCAAAGATTCCGATGATGGACCCGTCCCGTACTGCCATATCGCCGCCAATGGAAATATACATACTCGTTCCTCGCTTTTATCTGCTTAGGCATCCGTTCTGAATCTGGAATACCCGCCCGGCGGTGGTGACCTTCTCCGTTTCGCAGCAGGTAATCATCACTTGACCGGAACGGATTTCGTTTAAGATGAAGTTCTGTCTGCCGGAATCCAGCTCGGACAGCACGTCATCCAGCAATAGAATCGGTTCTTCCCCGGTATCGTTCCGGGAGATTTCCCGTTCGCTGAGCTTTAAGGCAATGGCCGCAGTACGGGTCTGCCCCTGGGAACCGAAGCTCTTGAGGCTCCTTCCGTCCAGCAGCATTTCAAAATCATCCTTGTGTGGCCCGGTCAGGCATCGGCAGCTTTCCAGTTCCGCCTGATAATGTGCCTCCTGATGGGTCATGATCTGCTGAAATATCACGGCTTTGGGCGCAAAGGGATCGGGCACACTGGACACGGTTTGGTACCGGAGCTCCAACGTTTCATTGCCGCCGGAGCAGATACCATGGTACTGCTGCGCCAGTGCCCCCAGCTTTTCGCAATATCTGGCCCGATAACCGATGATGGACGCACCGATCATGGCCATTTGCCGGTTAAAGTCCGGCAGGGCATCCAGTAAACCGGGCTTTTGGAACCGATCCCGCAAAATCCGGCTTTTGCTTTCATAGAGCTTTTGGTAGTCGGAAATGGCTTTTTTATATTGTGGCCGCAGCTGACGGATGGCTCTACGGCAATGCCGCCTGCCCCCGGTGCTGTTGCAATGGCTGCAATGGTCGAATCCTGCATCTGTGTCCCCTCCCGCTGGTTTGAATCAAAATTTATTGTACCACGAACCGACGAAAAAGGGAAGTTTTTCTTCGCAGGCGGCCTGTGTACAAAACAAAAGCTGCCCCTCCCCGGCAGTTTTCCACCAGAAAGGGGCAGCATGGTTCAAAACTCAGCGATCAGATCTCGATCTTGCCGAAGCTGAAATCGGCGAAATCGTCCACGCGCTCGGTGCGCTTGGGTGCTACGGGTGCTGCATCCTCCGCGTCGCGGGGCGCATAGGTGCGCTCCGGCACACTGGAGCCGCGGCC
>URPI01000241.1 GCA_900549705.1 uncultured Eubacteriales bacterium | reverse complement strand
CTGCGCTCTGCAACACCCTTCCAGGGGAGGCGAGGGCGCTTCGCGCCGTACAGACACATAAAGGAGAAAAATATGGAAGAAAAAACATTCATTTCCGTCTGGAAGAAGTGCCGGGAGCAGGCATTGGCGGCGGGGGTGCGGATGCGTCCCATTGCCCCGGAGGAGGCCATGAAGACCGCCCACCGGTATCTTTCCGGCAGCCGCACCAGCGATGGCTTTGCCGCTCTGGCAGACCTGGGGCATCTGGAATGGAGTCTGGAAGCGCTGGCGGTTGACAAGCGCTTCACCGGCCTGTTTACCGACGAGGAGGCCAACGAAGCCCTCCAGCGGCTGATGGAGGCAAACTTTTACCACTTTTGATGCAGCAATAAAACACGACTGCCCCGCCGGAAAACCGGAGGGGCAGTAAATATTTTTTGCAGGGGAGTTATTTGCTGAACAGCCAGTTCATCATGTCAGCGTTGCCAAAGACCTGCTGCCAGGAGGCATGGGGGAACAGGCCGTTCATGCCCTCAGCGGTAATCAGCGTCAGGTGAACGTCTTTGTTGCCTGCGGCAATCATCTGGTTGTATGCATCCACAGAGCTTTGTGCGGCGTTGACAGGGTCTGCAACGGCGTGAACCAGCCACACGGGGGTTTCGGTGACACCGGACAGGTCGGAGTTCTGCATGGCGCCGCAGCACATAATGGCGGCGTCAAAGAAGTTGGGGTACAGGGTCTGGAACCGGAAGCCCAGCCGGGAACCCATGGACAGGCTTGCGAGATAGGTCTTGGAGGGGTTCAGCTTTTGCTGCATCTCAGTAATCATGTCATGGTAAACAGCCAGATAGGAGTCGCGCAGCTCCAGGTCATTGCTGACATCGGATTCCGGCCACTGGGGCGCAAAGACATAGCAGGGGTGCTCTGCCTGCCATGCGGGGTCAGCCCAGCAGGTAGCAATTTGGCTGGCGGTGACGTGGGCACTGCCGTCATTGCCGGATTCACCGGAGCCGTGCATGGTCAGCACCAGCGGAATCTGTCCCTCCACATTCTCGGGGACATACAGACGGTAGACGATGGACAGTTCTACGGTTTCGCCATCGGCGTTCTGATAGCTGCCGGTGTAAACATCGGTAATGAAGTCGTCAACAATGTCATAGGAAATGGAAGCGGTTTCATCGCTGTCCCACTGTGCGGAAATTTCTTCGGTGTCGCCCTCGCCTGGGACAACATAGGTTACCGTAACGGAAGCTTTGGGACTGAAAGTGTCAGTGGACAGGAAAATGCTGCCGTCAGGGCGATAAATTACATCGTAAACGGTGGCGTCCGCTGTGCTTTCAGGTGCCTTGAAGGAGGCGGGGGTGGTGACACTGACATGGAAAGCTCCGTCCAGGGAGGCCGGGATGGGAGAATCAGGAACGATGGTTACGCCATAGGCAGAAGTACCGCCGGGGAGAACCTCAGCATTGTAGACCAATGAATCTGCGGATGCTGTGTTGGCTGCCAGTGTAGAGGCTGCCAGTGCCAGGGTCAGGAGTGCGGAGACCAGTTTTTTCATACAGAAAACCCACCTTTCTGTGATTCCTTCCGAATGGCATTAAAACCAATCGCTTTCCCTGTCGTTATGTGTAATTTATTTATAACGACGAATCACAATGAAATTGTAACAAATTTTCTGAATGAATTATATAATTTTTACGCAAACTGCTATATACAAACGTGAATTGTCAAAAAATACATCAAATGGTAGAAAAATGCTGTGGCATAAGCGCATATTCACCTTTTTTCGGGAAAAGCTACTGCTGTCAGATGGCGCGATAGATGTTCAGGATGCAGCTGGCGGTGTCGCAGAGAATCTGCGTTTCCTGTAGACGCTGGGCTCCTGCCTTTCCGATGCGGAACAGGTGGGGTGTCATGGAAAGCAGATGCCCGATCTGCGCCCCCTCTACCGTGAACGGGAATTTGATTTCCTGGGATTCCAGCAGTTCAAAGCCCGGAAGCAGGGGCGTGATGTTTTTCTCCTTGTGGGTCAGCTCCTCATAAATGATGGACTTCAGCCCCAGCAGATGGTCTTCGGCAGCCAATACCTGCAAGAAGATGCCGCCCTCCCGCAGCACCCGCCGAAATTCCCCCGGCAGGGTCAAGGCGAAAAGACTGGTGAGCGTCCCGGCGCTGCCATCCGGCACGGGGATGTGCGCCGCCGTGGAGCAGAGCCAAGCGCAGGCTTTGTATTTCGCGGCGGCGCAGCGGACAGCCTCCTTGGAGATGTCCAATCCGGTCAGGGGTGCGCCCATGGCAGCAGCTAGTCGGGCGGAATAGTACCCCTCGCCGCAGCCGATGTCCAGAATTTCCCCTTGCGCATGGCAGCGGAGCGCCGCATGGTTGAGAGCATCAGAGATGGGGGCATAGTAGCCCGCTTCCAGAAATTCCCGCCGAGCCAGCACCTGCTGGCGGGTGTCGCCGGGGTCGAGGGAGTGCTTTTGCTGCACGGTGAGCAGGTTCACATAGCCCTGGCGGGCAATGTCAAAGCTGTGCCGGTTGGGGCAGACCAGGCTGTTGCCCTCCCGCCCAAGCGGCTCAGAGCAAATGGGGCATTGATATTCCATAGCGATTCCTTCTTTCTTTCGGTGATGAGATGCAGTTTTTGATTATTTTATCCGAAAAATGCCCATTCGTCAAATGGAGATCCCCATGTTTTTGCGGGCGGCTTCGAGCCGCCCCTACGGCGCTCTGAATTTTGGGAGCAGTTGCAAAATCGCACACGCTTGTAGGGGAGGCTATTAGCCCCCCGAAGTGTACGCAACTGAGTACCCTATTGAATGGTACTTGCCAACGTCTTTTGAGTTCTTGGCTTCCCCCGGGGGGGAGCT
>URPI01000240.1 GCA_900549705.1 uncultured Eubacteriales bacterium | reverse complement strand
CTGCCATTATAATATTATAATATAAAAATACCGACAAGCACTCCAAGCACAAAGCACCCAACACCAAGCAGGAATAATTCCAGCGGATTTCGCAAATAACGATACCGAATGACCCGCTTGAGCTTTACTACCGGCTTTTCGATAACCTTTTCAACCGTTTGAACAACGGGTTTTTCCACATACACCGGTTTTTCAATATATTGAATCACTTTCTTTTCAACCGGCTTCTCAATGATTTTTTCCCGAATTTCCGGTACATACACCCGCTGAATCTGCGGCTTGGATTTTTTCCCGGTGGCAAGATACTCCACATCCGTACTCAGCACATCTGCCAGCTGGATGAGGCGGAGGGTGTCGGGGCTGGCGGTGTCATTTTCCCATTTGCTGACAGCCTGCCGGGATACTTCCAGCAGGGAAGCCAGCTGCCCCTGGGATAGATTTTTCCCTTTTCGCAGGTCTGCAATCCGTTCTCCAATTGACATTATCCGTCACCGCCTATTGTAAAAATTAGCAACTATTGGTTGCAATTTCTATTTTATCAGAATATTCAAGAAATTTCAATCATTTCTCGAATTCGTCCGAAAAATCCAGCTTAGATAGGGGATTGGCCTGGGCAGCAATCTTCAGCTCGGTGTTTTCAATGTGAGTATATATCTGAGTGGTGTTCAGGTTTTCGTGTCCCAAAACCTCCTGAACCGTTTTAACATCCACGCCGCCGGACAGCATCATGGTGGCAGCGGTATGGCGCAGCTTGTGTGCCGAAAACTGGGTGGAATCCAGCCCCGCTTGCAGCAAGGCTTTTTTGACCAGCCGGTGAACGGCGGTGACACTGATGCGGTTTCCGTCCCGGGAGCCAAACAGCGCCCGATTGTCCGACAGCACCTTTTGGCTACGTTCTGCCAGGTATCCATCGATTGCTTTTCGGCAGGCTGTTCCGAAATAGACGAAGCGTTCTTTGTTGCCTTTGCCAACCACACGAATGCGGTCCTCATACACATCCGTCAGATTCAGTCCCACCAACTCGCTGCGCCGGATGCCGCAGTTGAGAAACAGCATCAGGATGGCGTAATCCCGTTTTTCGTTGGGGCCGGATACCGCTTGCAGCAGGGCGGCAGATTGTTCCATGGTCAGATACTTCGGCAGACTTTTGCGGAGTTTTGGGTATTCCAAATCTGCAACAGGGTTTTCGGATAGCTGCTTGGTGCGCACCGTCAGGTATTTATAGAAGGACTTGATGGCGGACAACTTGCGGGCGCGGGAAGCGGCAGAAATACCATGGTCTGCATTGGGCATATCCGGGCCAACCGGACGGTCATTGGCAAGGTAGGATAGAAAATCAAAGATGTCACTGGTGTCGATGTCCCGGATGAACTGCAAATCCACATCTTTGATGTCGATGGTTTCCAAATCCGTGTTCATGGGCATATCGTTACGCATCAATTTGATGAAGCGCAGAAAGAGACGTAGGTCTAAATAATATTCTGAGATGGTCAGCGGAGACTGACCCTTGATGGTTTCATGATACACCAGAAAATCCCGTAGAATTGCTGGGCAGTCGTTGTAGCGCTGCATAATCGAGCCTCCAAAGCATTTGATGGGCTTATTATAGCACATTCTGACCGTGAACGCAACAAAATTTTTATTTTGTTGCGTTCAGGAAGTGTACGAATAAAAAGGCAACTTTTGTGCCCCTTCCTGAACCCCTGCGGTAGCCCCTCCGCCCTGGCAGATTCTCCGCCAGTTCTCCGGGACTGTCCTCAGTCGCAACATAATATGCGGTTGTTGTTGCGTTGACCTTTCTTTCCTCCTTCCAGTAGTGATAAATTTATCCTACACGAACAGTGGCAGGATGTCAACTCCTTAGCTGTTGATGGCATTCCGCAGATATGCCAATTTGACATTTCTTTCTAAATTCTCTTTACTTTTTGCGCTGTTTCCTGTAGAATGGTTCTGTCCAAAATATGAACCAGGAGGCAAACATCATGAGCGTAAAAAGAATTGGCGTGCTCACCAGCGGCGGTGACGCCCCCGGCATGAATCCCTGTGTGCGCGCCGTCGTTCGTACTGCCATCTACCATGGGATTGAGTGCTATGGCATTCGGCGTGGCTGGAACGGCCTGATTACCGGCGATATTGTCCGCTTGGACGAAAAAAGCGTAGCGCACACCATCAACCGCGGCGGCACGATTCTCTACACCGCCCGCAGTAAGGAATTCATGACCGAAGACGGTCAGCGCAGAGCTGTTTCCACCTGCAAATTCCTTGGTCTGGATAGCATTGTTGCCATCGGTGGCGATGGTACTTTCCGCGGGGCCCGCGCGTTGAGTAAATATGGCATCAACGTGATTGGCATTCCCGGCACCATTGACAACGACATCAGCTGCACCAACTACTGCATCGGCTTTGATACCGCTGCCAACACCGCCATCGAGTGCATCGATAAGCTGCGTGACACCATGCAGTCCCACGAACGCTGTTCTGTTGTGGAGGTCATGGGACATCATGCCGGTTATCTTGCCATGTATGTGGGGCTTGCCTGTGGCGCTACAGCGGTTCTTGTACCGGAAGAACCCATTGATTTTGAGCGGGATGTCATTGAAAAAATCCGCCAGGCACGCTTCAACGGTTTTACCCACTATATGATTGTGGTGGCCGAAGGTGCCGGCTCTGCGGCGGACATTGCTGCAAGAATAAAAGATGCCATTGACCTCGACCCTCGTGTGACTGTGCTTGGACATATTCAGCGCGGCGGCTCCCCTACCGGCCGCGACCGTGTCAACGCCACGAAGATGGGCTATCTGGCCGTGGAGCTGCTGCTGGCGGGCAAGACCAACCGGATTGTCTGCACCCACGACGGCATTTTCTCCGATGTAGACATCGATGAAGGGCTTGCAATGAAGAAGGGCATTCAGCAGATGGAAGTGGACGTGCTGGCTGCCATGACCGGTATCTGACCTCGCC
>URPI01000239.1 GCA_900549705.1 uncultured Eubacteriales bacterium | reverse complement strand
CGGACTGCTTGAGATTGTTGGCGCAGATCATGTCCACGTTTTTCTTTACAAGCTTTTCCCGGCTGTTTTCCACCATGTTCTGGGTCTCCATGGAAAAACCGCAGATGACCTGCCCCGGTACACGGTTCTCGCCGAGATATTTCAGGATGTCCCGGGTGCGTTTCAGGGGGATGGACATGTCGCCCTCGGACTTTTTGACCTTGTTGTCGCTGTAATTTGCCGGGGTGTAGTCCGCCACCGCCGCCGCTTTGAAAATAAAGTCGGATTTTGGGGCGTTGGCGGCAACGGCTTCAAACATATCCTGAGCGGAAACGACGGGAACTACGGTCACAAAGGGGGGGGGCGCGATGGCAGTGGGTCCGGAAACCAGAGTCACATCCGCGCCCCGGAGCATGGCCGCGTGAGCGATGGCATAGCCCATTTTGCCGCTGGAATGGTTGGTGAGATAGCGCACCGGATCCAGAGGCTCCTGGGTGGGGCCGGCGGTGACCAGAATCCGAAGGCCCTGAAGGTCCTTCTTACAGGCGAGAATGGCCTCGATCCGGTCATAGATGTCGTCCGGCTCGGGCATTTTTCCCTTGCCCACTGCGCCGCAGGCGAGATGGCCGGACAGCGGCTCCATGACGATATAGCCCCGCTGCCGCAGCACGGAGAGATTCTCCTGGGTGGCGGGATTTTCGTACATATTGGTGTTCATGGCGGGCACCAGCAGCTTGGGGCAGGTGCAGGCCAATGCGGTAGTGGACAAAAGATCGTCGGCCAGCCCCCAGCGGAGCTTGGCGATGATATTGGCCGAAGCCGGGGCAATGACCAGCAGGTCGGCCTCACGGGCCAGGGCGATGTGCTCAACCTTGGAGGTGTCCATGGGGTCAAAGGTGTCGGTGTGGCAGCGGTTGCCGGATAGACTCTCAAAGGGGATCGGGGAGACGATCTTCTGGGCGTTGGCGGTGAGGATGGTTTCCACCTGGAAGCCGCCCTTGACCAGCCGGGAGCAGAGATTGGGAATTTTATAAGCAGCAATACCGCCGGTAACACCCAGCAGTACGTGATTTTTCACGGGCATAATGGTGCTCCTTTCATGCGCAGGAAATGTGCCTAATATACTTACTCTATCATATCATTTTTGATGAAAAAAACAAGGATAATCTATATAGACACGTCAAGATAGGGGCACTTGATTATTTTCCCGGTTTCAGGTAAAATAAAGACAGCACCAATGGAAAGGATGAACGGGCATGATACTGGCGCTGAGCGTGGAAAATACCAATCTGGTGATGGGCTGCTTTGACGGGGAGAACCTGCTGTTTACCTCCCGGCTGGCGGCAGACCGGAACAAGACCGGCGACGAATACGCCATCAGCTTCAAGAGCATTCTCGACATGCACGGCATCGAGCGGGAGGACATCACCGGCAGCATTGTGGCCTCGGTGGTTCCGGCGCTGATTCGGGAGATTATGGAGGCCCTGCGGCTGACCCTGGGCAAGGAGCCGCTGCTGGTGGGCCCCGGGGTGAAAACCGGATTGAATATTTTAAGCGACAATCCCGCGTCGCTGGGCAGCGACCTGGTGGTGAATGCGGTGGCGGCCATTGCCGAGTACCCCGTGCCGCTGATTGCCATTGACCTGGATACGGCCACCACCCTGTTGGCGGTGAATCAGAAAAAGTGCTTTGTGGGCTCGATCATCGCCCCGGGGGTGAGCATTTCGGCCCGGGCGCTGGCGGAATCCTGTGACCAGCTGCCCCAGATCACCATTGAGCCGCCCCGGGATCTCATCGGGCGGAACACCGTGGACTGCATGAAGTCCGGGGTGGTGTTCGGCATTGCATCCATGCTGGACGGCATGGTGGCGCAGATACGCGGTACGCTGGGGGCCAGCGAGGCCCCGGTCGTGGCGACAGGCACGCTGCCGGACAGTGTGCGTGCGGCCTGCACGACCGAAATACACTACCGTGAGACGCTGATTCTGGAAGGTTTGTATGTGATTTGGAAGAAGAATGCGCGGAAGTGAGTTATAAGGCTAAGGCGGGCGGAGCAGAGCCCCTACGGTTCGCTAAAAGGGTAAGCTGCAATAATGATAAGGCTGAGGGCCGGGCATACCCGGCCCCTACTTTATTTTTATAAATGGGTATGTTATAATGTATTATGTATGTTTATGTACAAATTCATAGAGAAAGGTCATTTATCATCACCCATGCAACATTTTAAACAAATCAACTGGAAGAAATTCCTCTTACAGGGGGTACTCCCCTGCCTGCTGGCTGTGACGGTCGGGTTTATCTCCCGCTATCAGCTGGAATTATCCGATGGCGTCACGCCCAGCTTTCTGGAATTGCAGTGGCCGCTCTACGCGCCGCTGAACGCCCTGACGGCCTTCTGCCTGACGCTGATCCTGTTTGCCGTGCTGGGCAAGTGGAGCCGCGCCACCGGCATTTCCGGCGCAGTGTTCACCGTTATCGCGCTCATCAACTACTATACCCGCGACCTGCACGGTTCAGCGCTGATGCCCCAGGACATCTTAAACATGGGCACCGCCGCTGAGGTCATGAGCAGCTACACGCTGAAAATCACGAAAGACGTTGTGACCATCGCCCTGCTCTACCTGCCGATTCTGGCAATCGCCTTTGTGCAGGCACAGCTGGTCAAGGGCGCCCCCAAGCACGCCAGCTGGAAGATGCGCGGCGTGCGCGTGGCGGGCAGTGCGCTGGGCGTGTTCCTCGTCATGTTCTTCGGCTACTTCGGGCCTGTGACCATCAAGCCCAAGACCACCTACGGCTGGGCGTGGCAGAACACCTACTACACCTACGGCTACCTGGCCGGAACCATCGAGGCCACGAGCCTGATGTCCGACCCCATCATCGAACCAGAAAACTACACTGACACTGCCGTGCAGACCGCCGCGCAGAAAGCCGGTGACTACGTGGCCCCCGCCAGCCCCGAGAGCGCCGAGGACTACCCCGACGTCGTGCTGATCCTTTCCGAGAGCTTCTACGACTTTGACCTTGTGACCGACCTGCAGGCCG
>URPI01000238.1 GCA_900549705.1 uncultured Eubacteriales bacterium | reverse complement strand
TGAGCTTTCCGCCTTCGATATCTGGAACAACAACGGCACCGATGAATGCTCCCTGCCCACCCTGTCCCTGACCACCGACGAAAACGCGGAATACGCCAACATCGCCACCACCGTCTACACCTTTGCCACCGAGCAGATCCTTAAATGGATGATCGGCGAGGCAGAGCTCACCGACGAGAGCTGGAACAGCTACGTGCAGCAGTGCGAGTCTATGGATCTTGCCCGCTGCGTGGAGATTTACCAGACCGTCTATGACCGGATGTACAAAGCATAAATCCTAAATCCCCAGGAGGGCGGGTTCATCCCGTCCTCCTTTTGGCTGCGCCGAAATGGATTGTGAGAAATCACCGAAAAAGGATTGCATTTCGTCTATTTTGTGCTACAATAGAGGAAGAAAAAAGCGTGCTCCTTCGAGTGCGCTGAAGTTAAGAAAGGATTGATTTTCCATGGCAAAGACCATCATTACCGCCGCTCTGACCGGCGCTGTAACTCCCGCTGGTTATGACATCCCCGAGACCCCCGCTCAGATCGCCGAGTGCGCTTATGAGTGCTGGAAGGCTGGCGCTTCTGTTGTTCACCTGCATATGCGCGACGACGCTGGCGCTGGCGTTATGGATCCCGTAAAGTTCTACGAGACCATCAAGGCTATCCGTGCTCACAAGGACTGCGACGTTATCGTTAACTGCACCTCCTCCGGTGACAACCGTGTTTCTGATGACTCCCCCTACGGCAACGCTATGCGTATGCTGCACCACAAGAACGTTCCCGGCATTGAGATGGGCACCTTTGATGCTTCCTCCTTCAACTGGGGCATCCCCGGCGGCGTTTTCCACAACTCCCCCAACATGCTGTCCACCCTGGGCAAGCTGTATCAGGAGAAGGGCATTAAGCCCGAGTTCGAGATCTTCGACTTCGGCGCTCTGCGTGCTGTCGGCATCTATTGGAAGAAGGGCTTCGTAGTTGCTCCTCTGCACTTCCAGTTCTGCCTGGGCGTAGTTGGCGGCATGGACGCTACTCCCCACGATCTGCAGATCCTGCTCGACGAGATGCACAACCTGCAGGCTGCTGGTAAGCTGCCCGCTGAGTGCACTTGGTCCGGCTTCGGCATCGGCAAGGGTCATCTGCCTGTTATGTTCTCCTGCATCGCGAACGGCGGCCATGTCCGTGTAGGCATGGAGGATAACGTTGTTTACGGCAAGGACAAGGACGGCAAGAAGATCCTGGCAACCAACCTGATGCTGGTTCAGCGCGCTGCTCGTGCCATCGAGGCATTCGGCAACGAGGTTGCTACCCCCGCTGAGGCTCGTGAGATGCTCGGCCTGAAGCCCCTGGATCATGAGGCTGTTTGCGCTGCTCTCGACGCTGTGAAGGTTGAGGATCTGGAAGCTGCTAAGCAGGCTGTTGCTGACGAGTTCGGCGGCCCCTACTTCGCTGCTACTTCCATGGGCGGCAAGAAGTAATTTACTTTTTGTACATCAGTTCCGCAGTGGTTTTTCCACTGCGGAACTTTTTTCTCTCAAAATGCAAAAGACGCCGCCGAAATGCTACATGCATTCCGGCGGCGTATGTCACCCTGATATGATTTTGAAGTTATTCCGGTGTTTGCAGGCTCTCCGACCCAAAGGCTTCTACCACGGTGAGCACAGCCTTCTTCTGCTGGGGCGTCAGTGGCCGCCAGCCTTCAAAGAGCGCTTTTAGCTCCGGGGTCATCTCCACCATTTCGCCCTCCGCAAAGAATTGGGACAGGGTGATGCCGAAGCCGTGGCAGATGGTTTCCAAAGTTGGAATAGAGGGAGAGGTTCCGCGATGAAATATATTCGTCAGGGTGGATTGAGACAGCCCGCATTCCTTCGAAAGGCGGTATTCTGTCCAGCCCCGTTCCTCTAAGAGCTGCCATAATTTCTGGTGTATATCCATGCAATCCTCCCCTTTTGTAATTATTTTACCTTTCAAAAAGGAAGTATGATACTAACGACTTGAAAATAAGTTGCTATTATGTTACACTACATGCACCAATAAAATACATTTATGGGAGGTCATTTTTATGTTCCGTGTCGAATCCGCCCGCATCACCGCCGCCGGTGTATCGTTCCAGCTCCCCACCGGCTTTGTCGTTCTGGAGGCCCAGGAGCCCCATGTCAACAGCACCCTGGAGCTTCGTGCCCCGGACGGCAGCTACCAAATCATCATCAGCCTGGATCGCAGTGTTCACTCCTCCGGCGATGAACTCCGCAGTATTTTGTCCGAGGGCGGCTACAGCGTTCTCCAGCCCATTACGCCCTTCCGACAGAACGGCCTTTCCGGGCATTCCGCCGCTTATCTCAGCGGCAAGCAGGGCTATTGGGAGCTGCGGGTGGATTTACCGGATGCAGATGATAAGAACGCGGCGCCTAATACGCTGGTGTTTCAGCTTGTGACCCATTGGGGCCAGGGAATTCTTGATCTGATGAACACGCTACCCCTCCATGCCCTCCTCCAGAGCATTCAACCTCTTTCCGACTAACAAAAATGGATGTACCGCAGTTTCGCAGTACATCCATTTCTCTTTCCGTCAAATCACTTGCATTTTGCCAGCAGCTCTTCCCACTTCCGATCTACATAATCCTGTGCATTCTCCAGCATCCACTCATTTCCCTTCTTGAAGCAGTGCTTGAACCGTCCCTGGAGCCGCATATAGTCCTCGATGGGCTTCTTTTTCTTAGGCTCGTAGGTCAGCCGCCAAGCGCCGTTTTCCACCTCGTACATGGGCCACAGGCAGGTATCCACCGCCAGCTGACAGATGGTGGGCAGCAGCGCCGTGTCATACTGCCAGCCTCTGGGGCAGGGAGACAGCACGTTCAGGAAGCAGGGCCCCTGGGTGTAAATCGCCTTTTTGGCTTTCTCGTGGAGATCCCGGAAATTGCCAATAAACGTACTCTGAGCCACATAGGGAATGCCATGGGCCACCATAATGGCAGTCAAATCCTTTTTGTCCGCTGCTGCCGCATCGCTGGAACGGATGAACCCGGCGTAAATATCTGTGGTG
>URPI01000237.1 GCA_900549705.1 uncultured Eubacteriales bacterium | reverse complement strand
AATCATAATTTTGAAAGATTCGCTGCGCTCTGCAACACCCTTCCAGGGGAGGCATGGGCGCTTCGCGCCATATTCCGCCCGTATTGTTGGGAAATAATCTTACACCACTTTACAATCTTCTTACATTCCCGCGGTAGTGGACTTTACATGGCTTTTGTATGATGAAGGCACAGTTGAGAAACGAAAATCCCAGCGGTGAATATAAAAAATAATCTGGAGGAATGTCAAAATGAAAAAGATTCTTTGCACTGTACTTGCAGCAGCACTGACCCTGTCTCTGAGCGTCAGCGCTTGCGCAAAGGGGCTGAGCGGAACAGTCTCCACCAACGGCTCCACTTCCATGGAAAAGGTCGTCGGCATCCTGTCCGAGCAGTTCATGGAGGATAACGACGGCGTGACCATCACCTATGATGCCACCGGATCCGGCACCGGCATCGAGGCAGCTGCCAACGGCACCTGCGACATCGGTCTGGCTTCCCGTACCCTGAAGGATGTGGAAACCGAAAAGGGGTTGGTTGCTACCACCGTTGCCCTGGACGGCATCGCCATCATCGTCAATGCGGATTGCCCCGTGGATGACCTGACGGTAGAGCAGATTGCCGATATCTTCACCGGCAAGGTTACTTCCTGGGCTGACATCGGCGGCAAGGGCGACATCGCCTGCATTGGCCGCGAGGCTGGTTCCGGCACCCGGGACGGCTTCGAGTCCATCACCGGCACCAAGGATACCTGCGTGCTGGCTCAGGAACTGACCTCCACCGGCGCTGTGATTGCCGCCGTCAAGAGCAGCCCCAACGCCATCGGCTATGCTTCTTTGTCTGCGGTAGAAGGCCAGGAGGGCATCAAGGTTCTGACGGTGGGCGGTGTGGCCTGTACCGAGGAAACCGTTCTGGATGGCAGCTATGTGGTGCAGCGTCCCTTCAACCTGGTCACCATGGAGGGTACACAGCTGAGCGAGGCAGCCAAGGCCTTCTTCGACTACATGGTGTCCGCCGATGCAGCTGACCTGATTGCCAAGGCTGGTGCGGTTCCCGCAGTTCTGGCTGAAGCTGAGGCCGAAACAGAACCCGCAACCGAAGGCGTAAAGTGATATGAAACAAAAGTCGGCTCGTCTTGCCGCCAAGGAGAACAGCATGAACGTGCTGTTCTTCTTGTGCGGTATTGTCACAGTTGCGTTTGTGCTGTGTATTTGCGTCTATCTGATTCTTTCCGGTGTCCCTGCCATTGGGAAAATCGGCTTTTCCGATTTCTTTCTGGGAAAAGTATGGAAGCCCACCGCCACTACGGTGGAGCCCAGCTATGGCATCCTTCCCTTCATCCTCACCAGCCTGTGCGGCACGGCGGGGGCTGTGATTCTGGGTGTGCCCATTGGACTTTTAACGGCGGTATTTCTTGCAAAGGTAGCCCCTCCCCGGCTGGCAGACCTCATCCGCATGGCGGTGCAGCTGCTGGCGGGCATCCCCTCGGTGGTGTATGGATTGGTTGGCATGATTGTGCTGGTTCCGGCCATCCAAAGAATGTTTGACCTCTCCTCCGGTGCAACCTTGCTGGCAGCCATTGTGGTGCTGGCCATTATGATTCTTCCCTCCATTATCAATGTGTCAGAAACCGCCCTGCGAGCCGTGCCCAGGGACTATGAGGATGCCTCCCTTGCCCTGGGTGCAACGGAGCTGGAAACCTACTTCCGGGTGACGGTACCCGCCGCCAAAAGCGGCATTGCCACGGCGGTGGTGCTGGGCGTGGGCAGAGCCATCGGAGAGGCCATGGCAATCATCATGGTCTCCGGCAATGTGCCCAATATGCCGAAGCTGCTTGGCTCGGTACGGTTTATGACCACGGCCATTGCCTCGGAAATGTCCTATGCCCCGGTGGGCTCCTTGCAGCGGGAGGCACTGTTCTCCATCGGACTGGTGCTGTTCCTGTTTATTATGCTCATCAATGTGCTGCTCAATGCAGTTATCAAGAAGGAGCGCTGAGATATGAGCTTTGAGAAAAAAAGAGCGCTGTGGAATCACTGCGTGAAATTTGCGGTGTATGCCGCTTCCGTCCTCACGGCATCATTGCTGGTGGGACTGATTGGCTATATTCTGTATCGGGGGTTGCCTAACCTGAGTTGGGAGCTGGTGAGCACCCAAACCAGTTATCTCCGGGGAACCATTGGCATTTTGCCCAACCTGGTGAATACCCTGTATATCATCCTGGTTGCCATGGCGATCGTCCTGCCCCTGGGTGTAGGCGCAGCCATTTATCTGACGGAATATGCTACCAACCGTCATTTGACCCGGCTGATTGAGTTTGCCGCCGAGACCCTCAGCGGCATCCCCTCCATATTGTTTGGCCTCGTGGGGATGCTGCTGTTTGTGCAGCGGATGGGGCTGGGTGCCGGCATTCTGGCGGGCGGTCTGACCCTGGTGATGATGATTCTGCCCACCGTTGTCCGTACCACCCAAGAGAGCCTGAAAACCGTGCCCCAGGCCTACCGGGAGGGCGCGCTGGCTTTGGGCGCGGGAAAGTGGCGGATGATTCGCACCGTGGTGCTGCCCAGCGCCGTGGATGGTATTGTCACCGGCTGCATTCTGGCCATTGGCCGTATCACCGGCGAATCGGCGGCATTGCTGTTCACCGCCGGGTTCGGCTTAAAGCTGAACAGCTTTGTCAAGGCGCTGCGGGCTTCTTCTGCAACACTGACCGTGGCACTGTATGTGTACGCCAGTGAGCAGGGCAAGATTGACGTGGCCTTTGCCATTGCGCTGATTTTGCTGGCGCTGACGTTGGTAATTAACCTGGGTGCCAATTACGCCGGGAAGAAGCTGCGCCGGAATTAACGCCCTGTAGCGGCGAAGCTGAGGGAGTGGGTAGGGGAATGGTATGCACCCATCATTCTGCCCAGCCAACGTAGGGGTCGCCAATTTGGCGACCCGCAGCTTCCGGGATAACGTGGTGCGTTGGTTGTGAAATGCGAATGGTTTATTCCCCTTGGCTTCCCCCGGGGGGAAGCTGTCACGATGAAATATCGGCATCTCGGA
>URPI01000236.1 GCA_900549705.1 uncultured Eubacteriales bacterium | reverse complement strand
AGCCAAGAAACGCATCACCGTTGGCTGTTCGTAAATTATTAGTCAGGACAGTCTAATAGGGGTCGCCAAATTGGCGACCCCTATTGTGGTTGTACAAACCTGCAATCACACAGCATCCAATGGTGTCCATTCTCTTTCCCCTATTTCCAAAAAATTTATTTGAAAATGGGATTGACAATTTGGTCTATAGCTGATAGACTAAAGATGGTCGATCGACTATAGACCAATCAGGAGGTATCCCAATGGACGACACAAGACTTGGCGCTGTGGAATCGCAGTTTGCAGACATTATCTGGAAGAATGCCCCGCTTTCCTCCCGAGATCTGGTAAAGCTGTGTCAGCAGCAGCTGGAATGGAAGAAATCCACCACCTACACCGTTCTGAAAAAGCTGTGTGACCGGGGCATTTTTCAGAACGAGGACGGCATCGTCACCCCCCTGGTCAGCCGTCAGGAATTTCACGCCCGGCAAAGCCAGCGATTTGTGGAGGAGACCTTCCAAGGCTCTCTGCCCGCCTTTATCTCTGCCTTTGCCTCTGGAAAGAAGCTTTCCCCCCAGGATGTCAGCGACATCCGGCGAATGCTGGATGAATATGGAAAGGAGAATCCCTTATGAGTTTTACCCTCTTTTGGCAGGTTGTCCGGCTGAGTCTTACCGCCGGATGGATGATTCTCGTTTTGTTGGTGCTGCGCCCGCTGCTGAAAAAGGCACCCCGCCGCTTTTCCTGTTTGCTGTGGGGGCTGGTTGCCGTTCGGCTGGCGCTCCCCTTCTCCTTTGAGAGCCGGGTGAGCATGGTGCCCCAGGCCGCTGCCGCTCCCCAGAAGATTGCCCAAGCCCTGAACCCCGGGCAGATGAATTGGGTCAGCCCCGCTGCCCTCGCTGCCAATCCCCTCCCCGCCGCAGAAGCTGCCGCTCCGGCATTCTCTCCGGCAACGCTGATTCCCCTGGCGTGGGGGCTGGGCATTGCAGCCATGCTGCTGTATGCCGCCGTGAGCTACTTCCGCCTTTCCCGGCAGGTGCGGCTTTCCGCCCCCGCCGGGAAGCGGGTGTATCGCTGCGACACCATCAGCACCCCCTTCATCCTGGGCATCGTGAACCCCAAAATATTCCTGCCCTCGGATTTGGACGAAAGAACCGCTGTCTCCGTGCTGGCTCACGAGCAAGCCCACCTGCGCCGGGGCGACCACCTGTGGAAGCCCCTGGGCTATGTGCTGCTGAGCATTTACTGGTTCAATCCCCTGTGCTGGGTTGCCTACTTCCTGTTCTGCCGGGATGTGGAGCAGGCCTGTGACGAAGCCGTGATTGAACGCATGGACACCCAGCAAAAGAAAGACTATTCCGCCGCTCTGCTGGCCTGCGCCGCCCCCAATCGGATTCAGGTTTGCCCCCTGGCTTTTGCAGAGGTGGGAGTCAAGCAGCGCATTGCCGGGGTGCTGAACTACCGCAAGCCCAAATTCTGGGTGGTTACTCTGGCAGCCCTGCTGTGTGTTTCCCTTACTGCCGGACTGCTCACCGACCCGGTGAAGGCAACGAAGGCGGAGGACAATACACAGCAAACGCTGCCCACAGGAACGGAAATCTCCACCACTGTTGGCGTTCCTTTGAATGTACGCAGCGAACCCACGCTCAACGCTCCTGCTATTGCCATGTTGGAAACGGGCACGCAGATTCAGATTTTGCGCACGCAAACCGTTGACGGAATCATCTGGGCATACATCTCCGCAGACACGCTGACGGAAAACGGCTGGGTCATGGCCATCTATCTGAACACCGTTGGGGGCGAAACCTTGCCCACCGTCTCCGCCGATGTAACTCATGGCAGTCCGTCCAACGCATCTGGCAACACCGTTACCGTCACCACAAAGGGTACGGTGGATTTGTATGCGTCCCCCACTGTTCAAGGCAGGGTTGTTTTCCAGCTGGAGGACGGTTCCCCTGTAACGATTTTACGTATTGATTCCATTGGGCAGCAGTCCTGGGCTTACGTCCAATCCGTTGACCTGGACAGACCGGGCTGGATTTTGGTCGATTCTCTGAACACCGAAAGCATTGACCTTTCCATTTACGACGCAGCGCCCGTTGCCACCCCCACCGTGCCGCTCCCGGCGCAGTTAAGCAGCAGTATCCTCACAGAAGAAATCCCCGCCACCACGAAGGAAACGCTAACGCTGTACGTCTCCCCTTCCCTCAACGCCAGAACCAAGGGTGAGCTTGCACAAGGGGCGCCGGTGACCGTTATCCGCATTGATTACCTTGGAGAAACCGCCTGGGCTTCCGTCCGTTCTGACACTCAGGACTCGCCCGGCTGGACTTTGGCTGATGCTCTGGACTTGGGCAATGGTGTCTCCATCCCCTCTGCCGATGACATGGAACTCCTGAAAGCTATTGCTGAAAAGCAGACGGCTGCTAGGGAGGAACACATGCAGTCTGATGCTTTCCGCAGACAAGTGGCCCAGGTAATGGGAGGAACCGCCACCTACACTTACGACACAGCAAAGAATGTATACAGCGAACCCAGTCTTACCAACGCCATCGTTGCGGAGTTGGAAGCGGGTACCGTTTTACATCAATCGGAAGTCCAATTCAACGATGAAGGCGCTTGGGCATACATCACTGCGGACACACTGCCGGAAGGCGGCTGGATTCTCGCCGCTCTGGCCGAGGACGAAACCTCGTTCGCCAATATGCCCCAGGCCTTGGTAGAAGGCACCCCCGCTGTTGTCAACGGTCCGCTGAATGTGCGCAGTGAACCCAGCCGCACCAGCCCCGTTCTTGCCACACTGAAAGCCGGTACAGCGGTGCAAATTCTGCGCAGCGAAAACAGGGATGGGATTACCTGGGCATACGTCTCCGCTGACACGCTGACGGAAAACGGCTGGGTCGTGGCCACCTATCTGAACACCGTTGAGGGCGAAGCCTTGCCCACCGTTTCCGCCGATGTAACTCATGGCAGTCCGTCCAACACATCCGGCGACACCGTTACCGTCACCACGAAGGGTACGGTGGATTTGTATGCGTCCCCCACTGTTCAAGGCAGGG
>URPI01000235.1 GCA_900549705.1 uncultured Eubacteriales bacterium | reverse complement strand
TGAACCCCATTCAAGCGCGATACCAAACTTCGCCACACCCGGATACCTAAGGTTTCCTTGCCGTCTCTCAACTGCTGGAATATACTATCATACCTGCGCAGAAAATGCAAGTACTTTTTTCAGATTTCGCAAAAATATTTCTGAAACTGATTTTTGCATTGATTTCCCGATGTCTCACCGGGAGTAAGCGGGTCGCCAAATTGGCGACCCCTACAACCGGCTGTGCAGAACCCTGGGGGCAACTTTTACTCGCCCCGCTCGCTGCTGACCACCTTGCCGATGTTCCACAGGTGGGCGACGGTCTGCTCGGCCTGCTCCTTTTCCTCGTCGTTGCTGTACTCCACATACACGGTATGGGCGCTGCAATCGGCGCATTCCACCTGAACGCTCCAACCGCCCTCGTGCATGATCATTCCGGCACCCCGGCAGATGGGGCACTCCTCCAACATAATATACTCTTTCATGGTTACTCTCCTATCTGAATTGTTGTTCCTTCTGGTCGTAGATTTCCAACCGGCTGCACTCCACAAAGCTGGGGGTACATTCCGGCAGATATTTTTCAATGGCAAAGGCAATCTGCATGGGATTCAGGGACGGATTCTGGCAGCAGATACGTGCCTGAACCGTCAGGGTTTTTTGGTTCGTTTCCCGGACTGCAGCTTTGCGTATCATGGGGATAATATTTTGTTCCGTATTGCCGCTCTTACTCTTTTTGGTGACGGTCACTTCTTCCCGGGAAAGCAGCGCCGTGATTTTTTCCGCCGCTCCTTCCGGAACGCCGCCATCATATTGGAGGGTCAGGCAGCAGTCCAGCAGCGCTAAGTATTTAATCTTCTGACCGCCGGTGTACACATCCAGCACCCGAACGCCCTCCACCAGCTTTTCATTCAGCCGGCGCTTGATTTCTGCCTCCGGAATCGGCTCGCCGTCCAGGTCGAAGTCCAATAGCTCGCAGCTGCTTTCGATGCCCACGGACAGGGGCAGCGCAATGGAAACAGAGGGACGGGGATTAAAGCCCTGGGTATGGGTCAGGGGCAGCCCCGCCCGCTTGAAGCTGCGCTGAAACACCCGCATCAAATCCAGGTGGGAAATCCACACGGCATTGCCTCTTTTTTCAAACAGCAGTCTAGGCATCGCAGGACACCTCCTTCAGCAGCCCATTGGCACCGCACCCGGCGCAGCCATGGCGGCAGTCCGGTGTCACCTGTGCCTCATAGGCACGCCGCCGCTCCCGCAGCAGGAATTTCTTGGAAACGCCCACATCAATCATATCCCAGGGCAGGATTTCTTCCTCTCCGTAGCCCCGGACGGTGTAGAAATCCACCGGGATGCCGCATTTCTCAAAGGCATTGCACCAGACGTCATAGCGGAAATATTCATCCCAGCCGTCCAGTCTGGCACCGTTCTTCACCGCTTCCTCAATCACGGCACCCAGGCGACGGTCGCCCCGGGCAAACACCGCCTCCAAGCGGCTCAGCTCGGTGCTGTGATAGTCATACTCGATGGACTTGGAGTAGAGATGCTCCTTGAGCAGCTTGCAGCGCCGCAGGTATTCCTGGGGCGTAATCTGCGCCTCCCACTGGAAGGGGGTGTGGGGCTTGGGGACAAAATAGGCCGTTGCCACATGAACCCGCAGCCCCCGCTTCCGGTTGACGGCATTTTCCTTCCATGCCTGCACCACCTTGTACACCAGCTCCGCGATGCCCAGCACATCCTCGTCGGTTTCGGTGGGAAGACCCAGCATGAAATAGAGCTTCACATTGTTCCAGCCGCCGGCAAAGGCCTGGGCGCAGGTGGAGAGAATTTCCTCCTCTTGCAGATTCTTGTTGATCACATCCCGCAGCCGCTGAGTACCCGCCTCCGGCGCAAAGGTCAGGCCGCTTTTGCGGACGGTTTGCAGCTTTTCCATCAGCTCCCGGGAGAAATTGTCTGCCCGAAGCGAGGGCACCGATAGGCTGACCCGGTTTTCTGCACAGTAGGGAATCAGCTCATCCGTCAGTTCTTTCAGCCCCCGATAATCCGAGGTAGAGAGACTGGAGAGGGTAATTTCGTTGTTGCCGGAATTTTCCAGCACCTCCACCGCCTGACGGTAGAGTACCTCCGGGCTTTTTTTCCGCACCGGGCGGCAGCTGAATCCCGCCTGGCAGAAGCGGCAGCCCCGGATGCAGCCCCGGAACACCTCCAAATTGGCACGGTCGTGGACAATTTCCGTGGAAGGGACAATCATCTTGGTGGGGAAATAGGCGGTATCCAAATTCTCCACAATCCGCTTGGTCACCACCTTGGGCGCACCCTCCCGGGCAATCACCGCTTTCAGGGTGCCGTCGGGATTGTATTCATGGGTATAGAAGCTGGGCACATACACGCCCTGGATTTTGGACACTTCCCAAAGGAACTGATCCTTGCTCCATTCCTCCCGCTTGGCCTTCTGATAGAGGGAGACGATTTCCACCGTGCTGTCCTCTCCCTCACCGGTGGAGAAGAAATCGATAAACTCCGCCAGCGGCTCCGGATTGAAGGCACACACGCCACCGGCAAACACCATATTGTGCAGCCCCTGGCGCTGGGCGCTGTGGATGGGTACGCCGGACAGCCGGAGCATATTGACAATGTTGGAATAGGACATTTCATAGCCGATGGTAAAGGCAATCATATCAAAATCCTTCACCGGCTCCTGACTTTCCAGCGCCCACAGCGGCAGGTTCTGGGCACGCATTTTTTCCTCCATGTCGCCCCAGGGCGCAAACACCCGCTGGCACCACACGCCCTCCATCTGATTCATCGCGCCGTACAAAATCCGCATTCCCACATTGGACATACCGATTTCATAGGTATCCGGGAAGCAGAACGCCACCCGGACATCCACTTCCTCGCTGTTTTTCTGAATTTCTCCCCACTCGCCGCCGGTGTAACGTGCCGGTTTTTGCACCGTGGGGAGGATTCTTTTGATTTGTTCGGTCATAGACTTACCTCTTGGAACATAATGTCCCTATTGTACTATCGTTTCTTTCTCATTGCAAGTTCTTTTTAATGACGCTGTACGCCAAACCATTTGCACGCGCCCTGTACGCTCTGCTACAGCTA
>URPI01000234.1 GCA_900549705.1 uncultured Eubacteriales bacterium | reverse complement strand
TTCCGAGATGCCGATATTTCATCGTGACAGCTTCCCCCCGGGGGAAGCCAAGAACTCTAAAGATTTTAGTTTGTACCATTCAACGAGCTGCTCTGTTGCGTAAGCTTCGGACTGCCAATCTGGCGACCCGGTGCGGCGCAGCCGCCTCCCTGGGCGGTACGAAACCAGTGGCGAAACAGGGAAATTTTATGAATTTGTAAACAATTTTGTTTTTCATTTTCAGCCCCTTGACTTTTTTCGGAATCAGGGTATAGTGTGGTTAAAAGAAGTTAGCACTCACACCGCGAGAGTGCTAACAACGAAAGGAAGGATCGATTATGACCCTACAGAACTTTACGCAGAAATCCCAGGAAGCCATTCAGGATGCGCAAAACCTGGCGATTCGGAATAATCATCAGCAGCTGGAGCAGATTCATCTGTTGGCAGCGCTGCTGGAGCAGGACGGGGGACTGATTCCTCAGCTGCTCAAGAAGATGGACGTGACCGTGGAGAGCCTGTCCGCCGCTGCCATGGCAGAGGTACGGAAGCTCCCCGGGGTGACCGGTGCCCGGGAAGCGGACAAAATTTATATCAGCAATGGCTTGAATCAGACCCTGGTGGCTGCCCAGGATACCGCCCAGCGGATGAAGGATGACTTCGTGTCCGTGGAGCATTTGTTCCTGGCACTGCTGGATACCGCCGAGGGCAGCGTCCGCAATCTGCTGCGCACCTACAATATTACCAGCGATGCCGCCATGAAGGCCTTGCAGGCCATCCGGGGCAATCAGCGAGTGACCACCGATAACCCCGAGGGAACCTACGAAGCCCTGACGAAGTACGGAACGGATTTGGTGAAACGTGCCCGGGAGCAGAAGATGGATCCTGTGATTGGCCGTGACGAGGAAATCCGAAATGTAATCCGCATTCTTTCCCGGAAATCCAAGAATAACCCGGTGCTGATTGGTGAACCTGGTGTTGGTAAAACCGCCATTGCCGAGGGGCTTGCCCAGCGTATCGTCAAGAAGGATGTGCCCAAGAGCTTGCAGGACAAAACCATTTTTGCCCTGGACATGGGCGCGCTGATTGCCGGTGCAAAGTACCGGGGCGAATTTGAGGAGCGGCTGAAGGCTGTCCTCAAGGAAGTGAAGGAATCCGAAGGAAAAATTCTGCTGTTCATCGATGAGCTGCACACCATCGTGGGTGCGGGCAAAACCGAGGGCAGCATGGATGCCGGAAACCTCTTAAAGCCCATGCTGGCGCGGGGCGAGCTGCACTGCATCGGCGCGACCACCCTGGACGAATATCGCACCTATATTGAAAAAGCCCCCGCCCTTGCCCGCCGGTTCCAGCCGGTCATGGTCAACGAGCCTACGGTGGAAGACACCATTGCCATTCTCCGTGGCCTCAAGGAGCGGTATGAGGTGTTCCACGGCGTGAAGATTACCGACGGTGCCATCATTGCCGCTGCTACCCTGTCTCACCGGTATATCACCGACCGGTTCCTGCCGGACAAGGCCATTGACCTGGTGGATGAGGCGTGCGCCCAGATTCGTACCGAAATGGACTCCATGCCCACCGAGCTGGATACGGTGTCCCGCAAGATTATCCAGATGGAAATCGAGGAAGCCGCCCTGAAAAAAGAGGAGGACGAGCTGAGCAAAGCCAACCTGGCAAAGCTGCAAAAGGAGCTGGCAGAGGAGCGGGATCGCTTCAACGCCATGAAGGCACAGTGGGACAATGAGAAAAACGCCATCGGCAAGGTGCAGCAGCTGCGGGAGACCATTGAGGATTTGAACCGCCAGATTGAAACCGCCGAGCGCAACTATGATTTGGAGAAGGCAGCCGAGCTGAAATACGGTCGTCTGCCCGAAGCCAAGAAGAAACTGGCCGAGGAGGAGCAAAAGGTCAACAATGCCCATGACGACTCCCTGCTCCGTGACCGGGTGACGGAGGATGAAATTGCCCGGATTGTGGAGCGCTGGACGGGTATTCCTGTGTCCCGGCTGGTGCAGGGCGAGCGGGAGAAGCTGCTGAACCTGGATAAGGTGCTGCATCAGCGGGTTGTGGGGCAGGACGAAGCCGTTACCGCTGTTACCGAGGCCATCCAGCGCAGCCGTGCCGGTATCCAGGATCCCAACCGCCCCATCGGTTCGTTCCTGTTCCTGGGTCCCACCGGCGTGGGCAAGACGGAGCTGGCAAAGGCGCTGGCAGAGGCGCTGTTTGACGATGAAAACAACATGATTCGGATTGATATGTCCGAATACATGGAGAAATTCTCCGTCAGCCGTCTCATTGGCGCGCCTCCCGGATATGTGGGCTATGACGAAGGCGGTCAGCTGACCGAGGCTGTGCGCCGGAAGCCCTATAGCGTGGTGCTGTTTGACGAGGTGGAGAAGGCTCATCCCGATGTGTTCAACATCCTGCTGCAAGTGCTGGATGACGGCAGAATCACCGACTCCCAGGGCCGCACCGTGGACTTTAAGAACACCATCCTGATTCTGACCTCCAACCTTGGCTCTGAATATCTGCTGGGCGGCATTGATGCCCAGGGCAATATCAGCCAGGATGCCAAGGAACAGGTACAGGCGCTGCTGCGCCGCTCCTTCCGCCCGGAGTTTTTGAACCGTCTGGATGAGATTGTGTTCTATAAGCCCCTGACCAAGGAAAATGTGATGAAGATTATTGATTTGCAGATTGACAAGCTGAATGCCCGCCTGGCACAGCAGCAAATCAAGTGCGAAGTCACACCGGCAGCCAAGAGCGCCATCGTGGACGCATCCTACAACCCCGAGTTCGGTGCCCGTCCGCTGCGCCGGTATGTGCAGCATACGGTGGAGACCATGCTCAGCAAGCGGATTCTGGCGGGCAACATTCTGCCCGGTCAGACCGTCACCGTGGATTACGAAAACGGCGAGCTGACCATGAAGTAAATAGGATAAAAGGCGCGACCGCAAGGCCACGCCTTTTTGTATGTACAATGAAGAAACGTCTCTGTAGGGGCGGATCCGCCCGTAACCCCGGATATTCGCAAGTACCCGGTTGAGCGTACCCGCCCACTGTAGGGGTCGACGAGCAGTCGACCCGAAGCTCCCGCAATAGAGCGCTTCGCTGAACGGTAATATCTAATGGTTATTGAGTTCTTGGCTTCCCCCGGGGGGAAGCTGTCGCAACAAAACAGCG
>URPI01000233.1 GCA_900549705.1 uncultured Eubacteriales bacterium | reverse complement strand
AGACCCTGGCGCAGGCGGGCGTTGATCCCCGGTCGGTGTGGCGCAATGCGGAGCAGATCGTAAAGGCTACGCTGGAAGACCCTTGCTGCAAGACGAACCCCATGGAAGTGGAGGATTTTCTGGTGCGGCGGATTCTGGAAGAGGTGACCGGCCGTGTCTGACATTCTGCGAAGCGTGGGGCTGGACGTGGGAACCACTTCCACCCAGATGATCTTCTCGGAGCTGACGGTGGAAAATAAAGCGTCTGGCTTTGCGGTGCCAGAGATGGAGATCGCCCGGCGGGACATCCGCTACCGCAGTCCGGTGTATTTTACGCCCCTGCTGGACGAAAGCCACGTGGATGCCGGGGCGCTGCGGGAGCTGGTGGCAGAGGAATACCGGAAGGCGGGCATCCGCCGGGAAAGTGTGGATACCGGTGCCATCATCATCACAGGGGAGACCAGCCGCAAGGAAAACGCCCGGGCGGTGCTGGACGCCTTGTCGGACTTTGCCGGGGAGTTCGTGGTGGCGACTGCAGGCCCCGATCTGGAAAGCGTACTGGCCGCCAAGGGCGCGGGGGCAGTGGACTACTCCCAGCGGACGGGAAAAACGGTGCTGCACATGGACATCGGCGGCGGCACCAGCAATCTGGCGCTGATCCGCGACGGGAAAATCGAGAGAACCGGCTGCCTGAATGTAGGCGGGCGGCTGCTGAAATTTGACGGCGGCGGCACCGTCACCTACGTTTCTCCGGTGCTGGAGGGGCTGTGCGACTTAAAACCGGGGGACAAAGCAAGCCCCGGGCAGGTGAAAACCGTGGCCGAAATTCTGACGCAGGCGCTGGAAATGGCCGCGGGTCTGCGGGAGGAAACGCCCCTGCTGGAGCAGCTGACCACCCGGGAGGCAGCGGGGGCATTGCCGCTGAGTGCACCGGGGGAGAAACTCACCCTGTCCTTTTCCGGCGGGGTGGCGGACTGCATCGAACGGGAAATTCCCTGGCAGGAATTTGGGGATATTGGCCCCCTGCTGGGACAAGCCATTGGCACCAGCCGCCTGTGCAGCGGAAAATATGTGCTGGGAACCAACACCATCCGGGCAACGGTCATCGGTGCGGGCTGCCACAGCACCCAGCTGTCCGGCAGTACGGTTTATTCACAGAATGTGCAGTTCCCTTTGAAGAATATCCCGGTTATCACCCAGAAAGCCCAGCGTAGCCAGCAGGAGGGCAATGTGTTTTTTGCGTTGCCGGGGGTCAGAAGCCCCACTTATGCACAGGTTCAGCAAATGGCTGCGGAAATCTCCCGGCTGCCCCAGCCCATTTATCTATGCTTGGAGCAGGACATGGCAAAGGCCTTGGGGCAGGCGATGGCGCTGCGGCTGGGGAGGAATGCGGAAATTCTGTGCATTGACCGCATTCGGGTACACCCCGGGGACTATCTGGATGTGGCCGCCCCGGTTGGCCCGGCCTTTCCGGTGGTGGTGAAAACATTGGTGCTGCAAAAACGGAACATAGAAGGAGGTAGCATATGAACAAGCAGGAGCTATCCGCCCTGGTGGCGGAAATACTGAGCGGAATGGGGCAGGAGCCGACAGTCAAGGCGGCGGGCTTTCACCCCACCCAGCCTCAGCCGGAGCAAAATGCACCGGAATACAGCCCCGGTGATTTTGTGCCGGATGTGACGCAGCTGGATTTGCGCAAGCTGTATCTGGTGGAAGCACCCCAGAAGGAGGCGGAATTTCGCCGCCTGAAAGAGAAGACCCCCGCCCGCCTGGGCAGCGGCAAAGCCGGGGCGCGGTACAAAACCCTGACCATGCTGCGCTTTCGCGCTGACCATGCGGCAGCACAGGATACGGTTTTCACCCAGGTGCCGGAGGACTTTGCAAAAAACCACGGCATGACAGAGGTGCAGACAAAATGCAGCAGCAAGGACGAATATCTGACCCGCCCGGATTTGGGGCGCTGCTTTGATGAAGAAAATGCCCGGAAGCTCCGGGAAGCGCTGCCCAAAAACCAAGCGGTGCAAATTGTCATTGGGGATGGACTTTCCTCCGCTGCCATTATGGAAAATGCCATGGACTGCGCGGCTGCCATCCGGGACGGATTGAAGCTGCGGGGCATTGAAACCGGCAGCCCTGTATTTGTCCGCTATTGCCGGGTGGGGGCGGGGGATGCCGTGGGGGATATTGTCGGATGTCAGCTGGTGTGCGTGCTGGTAGGGGAGCGGCCCGGACTGGTGACGGACAAGAGTATGTCTGCCTACCTGACCTATCAGCCCCACACCGGCGTGCTGGAATCCAGCCGGACAGTGCTCAGCAACATCCACGCCCAGGGAACCCCGGCGGTGGAAGCAGGGGCTCACATTGCAGAGCTGATTGAGACCATCCTCAGGAAAAAGGTTTCCGGTGTGCAGCTCCATTTGGAGGAAGGTGCATGATTCCGGTTCAGGTGCTGGCGGTGCAGTATCTGGCCAATGCCGCTCCCGGCCTATGCGCAGGGCTGGGCATCCCGCCGGGATTTCCCTCCCTTGCCATGCTCACCACGGATTGCGATGATGCAACTTATATTGCGCTGGACGCGGCGACAAAGGCGGCGGAGGTGGAGGCAGCCTATGCCAGAAGCTTTTATGCCGGCAGCGCCAATGCCTCCACCCCCAATGCCGGGGAGGTCATTGGTATCTTAGCCGCCCGCACGCCCGATGCAGCCAGAAGCGGCATGGAGGCGGTGCTGCGGACATTGGAGCAGGTGGGGTTTGAGGATTTGGACGGCGTGCCCTGCCTGGCGCACACCGTCAGCAGCGTTGGTTCCTTTCTGGCGGCGGAGGCGGGCGTACCCCTGGGCAGCGCCGTGGCCTATTTGATTGCCCCACCGCTGGAAGCCATGTTCGCTTTGGATGAAGCGCTGAAGGCGGCGGATGTGATTCTGGCAAAGCTCTATGCACCTCCCAGCGAGACGAATTTCGGCGGGGCATTGCTGTCCGGCACGCAATCTGCCTGTGAGGCTGCCTGTGAAGCCTTTCGGCAGCGGGTGCGTCAGGTTGCCCGGCACCCAAAGGAGTAAGCGCCCTGTAGGGGCGGCTATTAGCCGCCCGCAACCCCGGATTTTTGCCGGTACTCGGCTGAGCGCACCGTACCACTGTAGTAGACTGTTCTGACTAATAATTTACGAACAGCCAACGGCGATGCGCTTCTTGGCTTTTTAATCA
>URPI01000232.1 GCA_900549705.1 uncultured Eubacteriales bacterium | reverse complement strand
TTCCATATCCTCATGGTAATAGCGTGTTCATATCTTCTTAACTCATGCAATCGTCGTGAAAGTGCCATGAAAAGGATTGAATTTGGAAAGAGAGCGTACTATAATATAATGAGGTACAAATAAACCACAAATGGAGGCTTCAACATGAAGAAACTGGCTACCCTTCTTGCAGCATTGGCACTTGTGTGTGCCTGCACCATTCCCGTCTCAGCGGCAACCAAGCAGGACAACGAGCACCAGATTGCGGACATTCTGGAAATTCCCGAAACCGCAGTGGAGAAAAGCGTCCCCAAGCCCCAGCATTTGCAGGACAAGAAAATGATGGAGATTGCGGAAGCATCTGAGGGCGTGATTCCCGAGGACTACGAAATCAACCACCTGACCATGATTCGTCAGCGCGATGTCACCAACGACGGTGCGTCCATTCCCGTGTCCGTCCGCGCCTGGGGCGGGCAGAATCGGTATCTGGTGGTGTTCTTCAAAGCAGAGGGCGAGGAAGAATGGACGGTGCTGGCAGCTGCCAAGGGAGAATACATCGACTTTACCATCCCCGGCGATGGGCAGTATGCCCTGGCCTGGAGCTGGTGAGAATGTCGAATTTGCACAAAAACGTTACGAAAACGGTGGGCTGACTCTTTGAAAATGCCTTGACATTTCGCTTTTGCCAGCCTATAATGAAACGTGTATCGGGACAGTTTTTCCTGAAGAATTTTTGCCGGAGGTATCAAAATGAAGAAGTTTTTTGCAATGCTGCTGGCGGCTTTGCTGGCGGTGTCCTGCTTCAGCGTGGCTTGCTTCGCTGAAAACACCCGCGATTTGGTCAAGGTTCTCATGTCTACTCCCGGCACCACCTTTGGCGAGGATGCGGTTGCCGTCTCCCAGGAGGAGCTGGACAGCGCGGTAGAGAATGCGGCGGAGGGCGTGATCCCTGCCGGAGCCACCTTCCAGCCTGGCCGGGTCACGCTGCTGCGCACCGGCTCCGTGACCGGCGGCAGAGAGGTGTATGATGTCACCTTTAAGGTCTGGTCTACCGTGAACCGTACCACCGGTCTGTTCTTCCGCGCCACGGGCACGGACGAGTGGGAGCTGATTTCCTGCTATGCCGGGGAGCTGGACGTGATTGAAGGCCGCTTCTATGCAGACGGTGACTATGCCATTGCCGTTGGCTGGTAAAAATGGAATCTCTTGTGTTGCCCCTCCGCTTTGTGCGGAGGGGTGATTTTTTATGGGACGGTGCAGCGGCTGGGCGAAAGGATAGGGTGACGTGTGACCACGGAATTATGCAACATAACTAAATTCCACTCGACAAAATTCAACATACTATTCAATATGACGGAAGCACTGTACAGCACTATTTACAAAAACTGGAACTTGAATTTGTGTATAATAACGATTTTTATAAAAATGATTGCATAAAAGAATAACTCGTGATACAATCATCCTGGGCGGACGAAATACACCTGCAAACGTTATAGGATTTACCGAGCGGGCGAAAGGAGCGGCGCGCCTTTTTGGGTACGCGAAAGTTGCCTATGAAGAACAAGTGGATTGCAGCTGCCGCTGCTCTGGCGCTGAGTGCCAGCCTGATTCCGGGGGCAATGGCGGCGGAAATGAAAGAATATACCCTGGAAGAAGCCGACCGGCTGACGGATTTGTATCGGTATGACGGCTATCAGGCGGACATCCCCGGCACGGATTTCACCATGTGGTATCGCGATACCATGCTTGATGTGGAGATAACGGAAGAAGGGCAATCGCAGGGGTATCTGATGGCGAGTATTGGCCTGGAATGTATGCTTTCTGTGAAGCTTCTGGATGAAAATATCTCCCTGGAGGATTACACAAAGCGGGTGCAGGAAGGCGTTTCTCCTTCTGCGGAGATTCAGAAGGTCAACGATGTGGACTTTGCAATTTACGATGAACCGGAAAATGAGGGCGTGTTCTGCCGGGTGGCTGCCACCGCGCTGCCTGAGGGGAAAATCCTGGAGTTCATTTACGTTTACAAAAAGGATTCCGTCCTGCCGGAAATCAATTGCAGCATCGCTTCCATTTACCTGAATACGGAGAAAAAATAGAAATACGTCATTGTGACGAAATTTGCAGAAATAGAAAAAGATTTTTACAAAAATAATACTTGACAAGAAATCGCAAAGGATGTATACTCCGAATGTGTGAACGAGCTGTTAAGAGATTTTGCTCTAACGGATTGTTTTTCCATGCGCTTGATGATGACGAATAATGCTTTAATCGTATTTACCAGCCGCTGGTTGCTAGATAAATTTTTTCACTGAAAAGAGGAAATTGTTATGAATATGAAGAAAGTTGCTTCCGTTGCTATGGCTGCTGCCCTGACCGCTTCTCTGGCCGTTTCCGCAAGTGCTGCCAGCGTTGGTCACGCTCATGACGAATGCTCCGTCTGGAATAATTTTGTCAACAATAACTTGGGCGGTAACAACGTTGGGGCTGCTGGCCTTGGCTACACCAACTCCGTTTTCAGCTACAAAACTGATGGTTGGCGCTTTGAGTTTAAGTTTGATGCGAAAGGTCGGCCTGTTGCTGGTGAGGTCTACAATATGGCTGAGCTCGCTCAGACCGCAGCTACCGTCTCCAGCTACACCAAGGTGAAGCTGCCCAAGGGCGTTCGTTCCACCTACACCGCTTGCAAGGAAGCCATCACCGTGAAGGAAATGGATGCTATCTGTGAGGCTACCGAGGGCCTGAACAACCTGACCGTCTTCAAGCAGAGAAACATTTCCAATGTCACCGCCGGTGAGACCGCAACCTTCAAGCTGTGGACCGTTGGCAAGCGCAACTCCGCTGTCGTCCTGTTCCGTGCTGAGGGCGCAACCGAGTGGACCATTCTGGCTCAGGGCGAAGCCGGCCAGAAGGAAGTTGCTGATGTTGCTCTGCCCGGCAATGGCGCTTACGCTGTTTGCATGGCTTGGTAATTGTTACTTCGCTGAATATGAGTTGCCCCTCCGCGCAAGCGGAGGGGCGATTTTTTGCCTGCGGAACATTTGCACACGCTATCTGCTGGGGCGGCTCTGCCGCCGCAGTTGTATGGGCGGATAGAATCCGCCCGCAGCACAAAGCGCCCCTTCGGGGTGCTTCGTGCCGGGTCGACTGCTCGTCGCCCCCTACTAGAGCGTACAGGCTAAAGGTTTGCACCACTTGGCTTCCCCCG
>URPI01000231.1 GCA_900549705.1 uncultured Eubacteriales bacterium | reverse complement strand
GGCAGGATGCGCGGCCCGGCAGAAGCGCATTCTGACCTCCGCATGGGCCATGCTTCGCCCCGGCGGGCGGCTGGTCTATAGCACCTGCACCCTGAATACCGAGGAAAACGAAGGGGTGATTGACTGGATGCAGCAGGCGTTTTCCGACTGCGAAACCGCCGCGTTTACCCTTCCTGCCGGGGAAGGGGCGGAACTGGACGCGCCTGGCGGGACGCTGCATCTCTATCCCCACCGGGTCAAAGGGGAAGGGCATTTTGTGGCTTTCCTGCGCAAGCGCGGCGACGAACCGCACGCGTCCGCGCTTGCTCCGGGGGATGCTCTGGCCAAGCCGCTTTTACAAGCCTACGATGCCTTTGCCAAAGCCGTCGGCGCGGCGTTGCCGGCCGCCAATGCCCGTTTAGGAGACGCGCTGCTTTCCGCGCCGGAGCTGCCGCCCTTACAGGGGGTCAGGGTCTTACGGGCCGGGGTACAGCTGGGGGCTTTGAAGGGCAAGGTATTTCAGCCCGATCACGCATTGGCGCTGGCAATGAGCCCGACTGCCGGATTCCCATCGTTTTCTGTTTCCCCGGCTGAAGCCCGGGCGTATCTCCGGGGCGAGGTGCTTCCTTGCCCGGACTCCTTCTCCGGGTTTTATCTGGTCTGCTACGAATCTCTCCCCTTAGGGTTTGCCAAGGCCTCCAACGGCCAGCTCAAAAACCACTACCCCAAGGGCCTTCGGCAGCAGCAGGGGTAGTACCCCTGCACCCCGGACTGCGCGCTATGCGCGCAGGGGCACACGAGGGAAAGCCGGTTGGCTGCAGAGCTACCGCCGCTCGGCAAGGGGCAGTGCCCCTTGACCCCACACCGCGCCTATAGGGCGCGGGACGCTCGAGAGAAAGCGGGTTGGCTGCGGAGCTACCGCCGCTCGGCGAAGGACCTCGCGGCTCGCGGGTCTGGTGTGGATTTTTTGCTATCAGTTAAGGTCCTCCCCGCCATAAATTGCTCCCTCGTCTAATCATCTACCCATTCCATATCCTGTTCAACATCCCAGAAAGATTTTCCGTTCCAGATTTTAGCTTCTAAGAATGCTTCAACTGGATAATGCGTTGCGTTCCCTTTCCAGATATGCTTTTCTCCATTGTCTGTCATTTCGTATAAGCAGAGATCAAGACTGCCGTTATTCGTCCATCCTTCCAGAAAGTATTTTTTTCCTTCATAGAGAAAACAAAGCTCATCTCCATAATGAATGTGATCAACAAACTCACGAACATCACCATTTTTCAATTTTAGGCCCCCCCTTAAAGTAAATGAAATATAAATTACATCCTTAGTCATCCACCCACTCAATATCTTGTTCGGCATCCCAGAATATTTTTCAGTCAAAGAGAGGTGCATCTATAAAAGCCTGCTTACACTGTTCAATAGTGGCGGCATCATGGCTCCATAGTTCTTTGTTGTTTGCTGGTTGATATTGTATAACTTCCATGTGTACTGTATTTGAATCAGGCATATAACCCTGAAACCAGTATTTTATTCCTTTGTAAATATAAATGGTATCTTTGATTTAATAATTGAATTGCCAATCCTTACTCCTCCCCGAATAGCGCATCAATCAGAGCTTTCTTTTCCTGATCCGTCATAGAAGAAGCATTTCTTGCAATCATACGGCGAACTTGGTGATAGTTGAACGCATCGTTCTCAATTCCCAAAAGATAATCGGACGTTGTGTGTAATGCAATTGCCATATTGGCAATTACATCTGGTTTTGGTTCTCGTGTTCCGGCAATATACCGTGACATAGCGGCTTCTGTAATACCGATTCGCTCAGCTAGTTCCTTCTGCTGAATTCCCTGCTTGCGCAGCATCTCGGATATTCTCTCTCCTAGTGCCTTGCCCATAAGTATTTCCTCCTATCGTCAGGCCTCACTTATCAGCCTGATTTTATTATACGTATAACTTACCAAAATGTCAAGTTATGCTGCAAAATCGAAACGATTTCAGACTTTATCAATGCGATTGCTAGTAATCATTCACTTCAGTCTTTTGCCCCCAGCTAGGCGATGTGGAAAAGAAAAGCCCGGCAGCATTTTGCCGGGCTTTTTCATGTAAATAGAATCACTCGCCGATTTTCAGGTTGGAAAGCAGCGCGTCGCTCCACAGCGTTTGCCAGAGGGTGATCCAGTCACTTTCAGGCAGATCGGACAGGGAAACCGTTTCGGACGGAACGGCATCGGGCACCCAAGGGGTGCGGGTGGTTCCGTTGAGGGTGAAAGTGCGACCCGTCCGCTGGCCGCCGCCCACAGTCAGCACCGCGTTCAGCTCGGTGGCCGATTTCTGGGGGCTGTGGGAGGCAAAGGTCATATCCAGATTCAGGTCGTATTCCGGGGTCTCCTGATCGGGGGTCAGGCTCAGCTCCCACTGGATGCGGCAGCTGTCCCGACCGTCGTCCTCCTTGCCGTTGGTGGTCTGGCTGCGGAAAAGGAAGGCCACGGCCAGCGGCTTTTCCTGCTCGCCGTCAGCCACGGTGAAGGCCGCTTCGCCGGTGGGCTGGCTGATCAGCGTACCCTGAGTGACGCTCACGTCCGTCATGCTGCTATAGGTGAAATACCGCAGCGTGACCAGCCGCTCCTGACTTTCCACGGTGATCTCGCTGCTGGGTTCGCTGTCTTCCGTCGTGGTCAGGCTGTAGCCCAGCGTGACCGCGCCCATGTCCGGGTCGGAGTAGGGCATGGAGACCTTCAGCGACAGCAGGTCGCCCTTCAGGGAGACCGTTCGGTCGATGACCAGATCGTCCGCCAGCGGCAGCGCTTCTACTGCCGCAAAATAGTAAGGCTGCCATTCCGGGTTCAGATACAAGGCCGTCTGTTCCTCGCCGAAGTGATTTTTCAGCCGCTGGATCAGGTCTTCGTCCCCCAGCACGTCCAAAATCAGCTGCTTCAGCTGTGCCTTAACGTTGGAGGGCGCGATGCGGTGCTGGGCGCTGAGCGTGCCGGTGCCGTCCTCCAGCTTGCCGATATCTGTGCGTCCCCGGTAGCCCTCCATCCAGATGTCCATCCGGGTCAGGCAGGTCTCCAGTGCGGGGGCCAGCCATTCGTCCGGCGTGTTCATCGAGGAAAGCAACGGCAGCATCCGCAGAAAGGAAACGGGAATGCCGTTTGCCTTGAGCGTGTCGGCCAGCAGAGTGTCCAGCGCTGCACCCGCGCTGCCCTCACTTTGCT
>URPI01000230.1 GCA_900549705.1 uncultured Eubacteriales bacterium | reverse complement strand
AGGGTTTTCAGATTGGGCAAGTAAACCAGGTTCGTGCGCAGCACGGGGAAGGTTACTCCCTCACCGGGAATGGAAATGTTCTCTGACCAGGAAATGGCAGTGGTGATGCCAAAGTCCACGGTATATGTAACATCCACCTGGGGATGATTCTGGATGTACACCATGATGGCGGTGTAGCAGGTACTGCCGGACAAATCCAGCGTCCGCAAGTTGGGATAATTATCCAGCTCCCGAATGGTATCCTCCGTCACCACCATAGAAAGACTTTCGATTCCAGAAAGGTCTTGGGTCTCAGGGACGGTGACATTCCATTCCTCAGGAATAACCGAAACCGTCTCTCCGGTGGGGTCATAGGGAACCGTGGCCGGTGGGTTCTCCGCATTCTGCCCCGATTTTGGAAAAAGGTCTGCACAGCCGGTAAGCATTGCCGCCAGACAGACGAGAAAAAACAGATATTGAATCTTCTTTCGTTTCATCTTTAAAAGAGCCTCCGGGCAACATCATTTACAGGAGACTATATCACAAATTACGGGTGATTTCAAGGAATCCTACCAATATTCATTTTTTCTTAATGTAGAAAAGAGGGGCTTCTTTCCTCCCCTCCCCTATGCAAAAAGCCAGCGCGGACGGCTTTTTGCCATCCGCGCCGGGGATAGATCTTACTGCATACTCTGCTCGTAGGATTCAATCATCTTTTTGAACGTGTGACCCGTACAACCCTCGGGATTTGCCCGCCGTTTTAGCTTCCCCAGGTACTTTTCACAGGTATCCCCGGTGAAAATCTTAATGTCCAGCCGCAGGGTGTTATCATCCTCCGGGGTGACATAAATCCTGTCAATGAAGGTGTCAATAAAATCCTTGGTAATGGCCTCGGTCTGGCACTGCTTCTCCGCATCCCGAAGGACTTTGCGAAGGTGCTCCATATTGGCACGGAACTCCTCGCTGGATTCCTGCTGGTCTTTCAGCTCCAGGAGCACCTGCTCGCCGGACTTGATTTCCTGGTTGCACTGGGCGGTCATGGCCTTGAAATCCGCCGGTGTGATGCTCTCCAGGGTCACCAGCTCCAATAGCTTGGACTTCTTCTTTTTGGCAAGGTCAATGTTTGCCTGGGCTTCCTCGATTTTCTTTTCCAGATTGCCGTCACAGGTCATGCTGCGGTACATCCGCTCATACTCCGCAATCATGGCGGCGGAAGCCTGCCGGGTGTCCCGGAACACCTCAAAGAGCAGGGGCACCAGCTCCTTTTCGTAAATGGGGAAGGAGTCACAGGCATCCGCGCCGGACTTGATTTTGTTGGAGCAGACCCATTTGCTGTTTTGGTTGCCCAGCTTGTCCTTGGATTCCCGGCGGTAGTAGGCGGTGCCGCAGTGGGTGCAGAAGAGCTTGCCGGTGAGCAGATTGGCGTGATTGCAGATGCCCTGCCGGTTTTTTACATCCTCGCTTCTGCGCTGCAAAACCTCGTTTGCACGGTCCCACAGCTCCTCGGAGACGATGGCTGGGACGATCTGGCCGGTGTCGTCCTTGAACATAACCCATTCCTCTGGCGGGAGGAATTTCTGCTTCTTGGTGAACATATCCACCACCTTGACCTTGTTGCCGACATAGTAGCCCTTGTATTTGGGATTGGAAATCATATTGGACATGGTGGTGTGGGCGATTTTCTTGCCGTTCAGGTTGCGGTAGCCCTTCTCCCAGAACAGGTTTTCGATCTGCTTCATGGAATAGGCCCCGGTGGCATAGAGGGTGAAAAGCTCCCGCACCATGGGAGCCTGGGTTTCATCGATGACAAGGCGGCCATCGTCCTTGGTGTAACCGAAAATTCGGGAGTTGCCCAGAACAACGCGCTGCTTGATAGCCTGCTGGTGGCCGAATTTGACACGGGAGCTGAGCTTCCGCAGCTCGTCCTGGGCGATGGAGGACATGATGGAAAGGCGCAGTTCCGCATCCTCGTCCAGGGTGTTGATGTTGTCGTTCTGGAAGAATACGCCAACCCCGCTGGACAGCAGCTGGCGGGTGAACTGGATGGAATCCAGAGTGTTTCGGGCGAAGCGGGAGATTTCCTTTGTAATCACAAAGTCGAATTTCCCGGAAGCGGCATCCTCTACCATGCGGTTAAAATCCTCCCGGTGCCTGGTGGAAGCGCCGGAAATGCCCTCGTCGATATAGCCCGGGACAAAGGTCCAGGCGGGATTTTTCTTGATGAAGTCCTCGTAATAGCCAATCTGATTGCCCAGGGAATTCAGCTGCTCATCGGATTCGGAGGAAACACGGGCATAGAAGGTGACCCGCAGAGGAAGGTCATAAATGGTCTTGGTGCGGAGAAGCTGCCGTATGTTGTGTATATCCATGGTGTACCTCTAAAGTTCGTTGTATCATGTTCTATAATTATGATAACATACATTGCGAAATATTACAACCCAGAATTGACTGGAAAAGGCGGCAATCCGTCGCCGGATTGCCGCCCGTTTGGTTTCAAGCTACCGTTCCATGGAAGTGGCCCGATTTTTGATTTTGATCCGCATACGGTTCCGCTGATCCTCCGTAATCAGGCCCTTGGCGTAGAGCGTGTCGTTATAATAGGTCAGCCACAGCTGCTGAATCGTGGCCTGGATGGTCTGTTCGTTTGGTTTCGGATGGTTTTCATTGTTTTCTGCCATAGTAAGCCCCCTGTGCATTTCCTAGTTTTCCCGGGATGAAAGCTCTTTATGCGCCAGTGCGCCATGCAGAAACCTGAGGGTATCACCGGGGCCACTCAGGCTGCGATAGAATCTGTTTGCGATATTCAGTTGTCATGTACAGGAAAATAGGGGGTGTGATGTATCGGTCACAGTGTGTCTGGGGGAGCCGGTTTGCTCGGAAGCTCCCCTTTATTCTTCCGTATTTTATTCAATCTTTATTTCTTTTAATCTATATTACTTCCTTCTATATTATATTCCCTGAGCCAACCCAATATAGGATTTTCCAACGCAGGCGCTTCCTGATCAGGCTTTTCCTGCTCCGGTTTTTCCGGATTCGGTGAACCCGCTTCCGGCAGCTCAAAGAAGGTATACTCGCTGTCCTCCAACCGCCCTTCTTGAGAACGAAGCCGCTTCCGGGTCAGATAGCCGTTCTGTTCCAGTTCATTCAGCGCCCCTCGAACGGAGGTGATTCCATCCTTTGTAATGGCAGCCAGTCCGGCAACGGAGAACTTCCACTCCGGCGGGAGACTGAGAACGATGGAAAATAGCCCAATGGCCTT
>URPI01000229.1 GCA_900549705.1 uncultured Eubacteriales bacterium | reverse complement strand
AGACGCATCGCCGTTGGCTGTTCATAAATTATTAGTCAGGACAGTCTACTACAGTGACAGATACCATTTATTCGGGTGCTATCGAAAATCCTTATGTTTCGGGCGGATTCTATCCGCCCCTACTGGAGCGCTCTCAAAAAATTCGGAAATTGATATTCATTTTCATATTGACATTTCCCACAAAGTGGATATAATATGATAACTGTTATCAAATTCAGGAGGCAGACCATGCAGAGTAAGTCCTATAAAACCAAGCAGGGCGATGAGCTGCGGAGCTTTTTGGAAAGCGTTCCCGGCAAGCACATCACCGCTGCGGACGTATGCGACTATTTCCGCCGGACCGGTAAGCCCATGGGCATGGCGACGGTCTACCGGCAGCTGGACAAGCTGGTGGACGAAGGCGTGATTGCAAAATACAACATCGATGCAGGCACTCCTGCCTGCTTTGAATATCTGGGTGCCCATCTCAGTGAGGAGACCTGCTACCACTGCAAATGCTCTGTGTGCGGCAAGCTCATCCATATGCACTGCGAGGAGCTGCCCGAATTGCAGAAGCATATTTTACAGCACCATGGTTTTGCCATTGACCCGGTGCGGACAATTTTTTACGGCGTGTGCAGCGATTGCGCAAAGGAGAAGCAATGAAAAAACGATTTATCATCATCCTATCCGCCCTGGCGCTGCTGCTGTCCGGCTGTGTCCAGCCCCAGAGCGACAAAAAGAAGCTGCAAGTAGTGGCTGCCATTTTCCCGGAATATGACTGGGTGCGGCAAATCGTGGGCGACGATGACAGCGTGGAACTGACGCTGCTGGTGGACGACGGCGTAGACCCCCACAGCTTCCAGCCCGCGGTTTCCGACATGGTGACGGCAGCAAACTGCAACCTGCTGATTTACGGCGGCGGCGAATCCGACCAGTGGCTCACCAAGCTGGAAGCCACCAATCCGAACCGGGAAACCCTGGTGCTGCTGCCCCTGTTGGGTACGCAGGCTCACCAGGAGGAAGTGGTGGAGGGCATGGAAGCTCACGAGGAAGATGAGCCGGAAAACGATGCCGAAATGGACGAGCACGTTTGGCTCTCCCTGCGCAATGCGAGTTTCTTCTGTCAGGCCATCACCGACGCACTGTGTGACCTGAATCCCGGCAAGGCAGACACTTACCGGGCAAACCTCGCTGCCTATCAGCAGCAGCTGAACGCCCTGGACGTGCAGTATCAGCAGGCGGTCAGCGCTGCATCCCAGCACACCATTGTGGTGTGCGACCGGTTCCCCTTCCGGTATCTGGTGGAAGATTACAACCTGAACTATTACGCCGCCTTCCCCGGCTGCTCCGCCGAGACCGGTGCCAGCTTTGAGACGGTGGTGTTTCTCTCGAACAAAGTGAAGGAACTGAATCTCAGCGCCCTGCTGGTCACCGAGAGCAGTGACGGGCGCATGGCAAAAACCGTGGCAGAGAATGCCGGAAATGAACAGATGCCGGTGCTGACCCTGAACTCCATGCAGTCCGTTTCCGCAGAGCAGGCAAAGACGCTCACTTATCTTTCCGTCATGACGGAAAATCTCACCGTGCTGCAACAGGCACTGTCCTAAGGAGGAACGCAGGATGCCCCAAATCGTATGTGAAAATGCCTCCCTGGGCTATGACGGAAAACCCATTGTCACCGATCTCAGCTTTACGGTCAACGCCGGGGACTATCTGTGCATCGTGGGAGAAAACGGCTCCGGCAAGTCCACCCTGATGAAAACCATTCTGAATCTCACCCCGCCCCTGGCCGGTTCCATATACATGGAGGGACTGAAGCCCACCCAGATTGGCTATCTGCCCCAGCAGACCCAGGTGCAGCGGGATTTCCCCGCCTCGGTGCTGGAAATTGTGCTTTCCGGTTTCCAGGGGCAGCGGGGCTGGCGTCCCTTCTACACCAAGGAAGAAAAGGCCGCAGCCAGCGCCAATCTGAAAAAGCTTGGGCTGGAGGGCTTTGAGCGCCGGTGCTACCGGGAGCTGTCCGGCGGGCAGCAGCAGCGGGTGCTGCTGGCACGGGCGCTGTGCGCCACTCAGAAATGCCTCCTGCTGGACGAACCCATTTCCGGTTTGGATCCCAAGGCCACGGCGCAGATGTACGAAATCATCGAGCAGCTGCACCGGGAGGGCATTACCATTATCATGATTTCTCATGACGTGGGGGTTGCCCTGGCGGATGCCACCCACATTCTCCACATCGGCAAGCATCTGTTTTTCGGCACCAAGGAAAGCTACCTGCACAGCGGCATCGGTCAGGCCTTTCTCAGCGAGGAGGAACCCAAATGATGGAAACACTAATGCTTTACCTCAGCTATCCCTTTGTCCGTTACGCCCTGATTGTGGGGGTGCTGATTGCTCTGTGCGCCTCCCTGCTGGGTGTTACCCTGGTGCTCAAGCGGTTTTCTTTCATCGGTGACGGCCTTTCCCATGTGGCGTTCGGTGCCATGGCGGTGGCAGCGGTGCTGAATATGACCAACCGCATGGTGATTGTGCTGCCGGTGACCATCGTGTGTGCCGTGCTGCTGCTGCGCACCGGGCAGAATACCAAAATCAAGGGAGACGCTGCCATTGCCATGATTTCCGTGGGTGCACTGGCATTCGGGTATCTGCTGATGAGCGTGTTCTCCACCTCCGCCAATCTCTCCGGTGATGTGTGCGGGGCGCTTTTTGGCTCCACCTCCATTCTGACCCTTACCAAAGGGGAGGTATGGCTGTGCATTTTGCTGTCCGGGCTGGTGCTGGTGCTGTTTACCCTGTTCTACCACCGTATCTTTGACGTGACCTTCGACGAGAATTTCGCCAAGGCAGCGGGCACGAAGGTGGATGCCGCCAATCTTCTGATTGCGGTGATTACCGCTATGATTATTGTGCTTGCCATGAACCTGGTAGGCTCGCTGCTGATTTCCGCGCTGATTATCTTCCCTGCCCTGTCCGCCATGCGGATTTTCCGCTCCTTCCTGTCGGTGACGGTTTTCTCGGCGGTCATCAGCGTCACCTGCGCTTTTCTGGGCATCCTCATTTCCATCTTGGCAGGTACTCCGGTTGGCTCCACCGTGGTGGCTGTGGATGTGGCAGCCTTTGCCATCTGCGCCGGCATCGGCACGGTGAAGGGCTAAACTGCGGGTCACCCCGCCGCCCACGCAATAGAGCGGTTCGATGAATGGTACAAGCCAAAATCTTTTGAGTTCTTGGCTTCCCCCGGGGGGAAGCTGGATTTTTTGACAAGCGGCACTTCG
>URPI01000228.1 GCA_900549705.1 uncultured Eubacteriales bacterium | reverse complement strand
CCCGGGGGAAGCCAAGAGGAGGTTGCGTAAGCTGATTCCATTCAATGTACCCATCCATTCCGGGAACGGTGGGTGGCTAAGAATCCCTATCATTTACAAATTATTTACTCACGCAATCGTCCTGTGCCATGAGATTTGCGTGTTGCCTTTTTGACGGGAATATGCTAGAATGGGCAATATGATTATAACCTTGAATCGAGGTATGGATACAATGGAAGAAATCAAAGAAAAAAAGAGAATGCTTTCCGGCATTAAGCCCTCCGGTGATTTGACCCTGGGCAGCTATCTGGGAGCCATTAAGAATTGGGCGGAACGCAGCGAGGAGTATGACTGCTTCTATTTTATGGCAGATCTCCACGCCATCACCGTTCGCCAAAACCCTGCTGACCTGCGCCGCCGCACGCTGGAGCAGTTGGCGCAGTACATTGCCTGCGGTCTTGACCCGGAGAAGAACACCCTGTTTATCCAGAGCCATGTCCGTCAGCACGCGGAGCTGGGCTGGGTGCTGAACTGCTACACCATGTTCGGCGAGCTGAGCCGCATGACCCAGTTTAAGGACAAGTCTGCAAAGAATGCCGACAATATCAACGGCGGCCTTTTTACTTACCCCAGCCTGATGGCAGCGGATATTCTGCTGTACCAGCCGGACTATGTGCCCGTGGGTGAGGACCAGAAACAGCACGTGGAGCTGTGCCACACCATTGCACGGCGCTTCAATGGCGTTTACGGCGATGTGTTTAAGCTGCCGGAGCCTTTTGTGCCCAAGGTGGGCGCACGGGTGATGAGCCTGACCAATCCCACAGCCAAGATGTCCAAGTCCGAAAACGAGGATACCGGACGGGTGCTGGTGATGGATACTCCCGAAACCATCATGCGCCAGTTCAAGCGGGCAATCACCGACTCCGATACCGAAAACTGCGTCCATTATGACAAGGAAAACAAGCCCGGTGTGTCTAACCTCATGACCATTTATTCTGCCTGCACCGGCAAGAGCTTCCAGGAGATTGAGGCCGAGTTTGCCGGCTGCGGCTATGGAAAGTTCAAGCCCGCCGTGGGCGAGGCGGTGGTGGAAACCCTGCGTCCCATTCGGGAGGAGGCCACCCGCATTATGAAGGACAAAGCCTATCTGGAGCAGGTCTACCGGGATGGCGCTGAAAAGGCTGGCTACGTTGCCGAGAAAACCTTGCGCAAGGTCTACAAAAAGGTTGGCTTCGTGACGAGATAAAAGAAAGAGCCGCTCATGGAGAGGAGAAATCCATGAGCGGCCTTTTGATGTCGCTGCTGACCTGCATACGTCGCTGCCGCCTACAAAAACAGGTAGATAATCAGCGTCAAAAATGCATTGTTATGGTCCTTTCCGGCGTTCCCCAGCAGCAGAAGCAGCAGGATGATAATCATATCCTCAGTGTCGAAGCTCTGTGGAAGCAGCCCACTGAGGAAGTTCTGCACCACCCCGTCGCCGCCATATACCGGCGATGCGGAAGGCGGGGCAGGCGGTGGGGACATTGTCTGCTGATTCGGTTTAGGCGGCGGATTCTGCCGCTGAGGTGCGTTTCCGCGTCCCTGGTTCTGGGATGTATCCTGTACCTGGCTGCGCTGGAAAGACCCATCCGATTGTGGGATGTAGCGGTTGTACATACTTCTTACCTCCCTGCACCCGGATTCAGCCCCCATGCTCCCACCACATCCGAGGCAATGCCTGCCATTTTCGCCGCCCGCATGGCTCGTTCCAGCTTTTGCAGCTTTGTGCCGCTGAGATAGGGGCTTAACGCCTGCAGCAGAAGCTTTTGATTATTGTCAATGGTTCCCCGCTGCATCAGTCCCGCCAGCTTTGTGAGCATGGCCGGGTCGAGCGGAGATTCCTGCTTTGGCGGCGGGGGAACGGGCGCGTCCGGTTTGTTCATGGATTGGGCAAGGCTCATAATCTGCTGCATCATCTGCGGATTGCCCAAAATGGAATTCAGCTTATCGTCCAGTTCACTCATTTCGCAACCTTTGAATCAGGCGCTTGGCCTCGTCATTTTCCAGCATTTTTGATAAAATTGCCTTCACTGCCTCATAGTCGCCGTTTTGCGCCTGCTGCACGGCGCTGTTCAGTCGGCCACCGCCGCTTTGCTGCGCCAATTGCAGCAGCCGCTGCCCGTCCGGGGAATTGGCAAGGGCTGCAAGGTCTTTGAAATTGGGTTTATCCCGCTCCATACAAATTCCTCCCAATGAAAAAACATCCTCCTTTCACTATATGCGGCGGAGGTGCCGGATGTGCATGAAGAATAATTTGAAAAGAATTGATGAACTGTGGAATTTATGTAGAAAAAAGCGAGAAACTGTGATATAATGCAATCTATCAAAATTCAGGGAGAATGAATTGTGAAAATACTGGTTTTGTCTGATTCCCATGGCTTGCAGTATTTTATGCAGCGCTGTGTGGAAGCATTGCAGCCCGATGCGGTGATTCATCTGGGGGATATGGTGCGCGATGCCGATAAGCTGGCTGCGCAGTACCCGGGGCTGCGTTTTTATCAGGTGGCGGGCAACTGCGACGGCTGCCGTGTTCCGCCGGATTATCCTGAAATACTGATTGAGGATTTTTTGGGGGTGCGGGTTTTTATGACCCATGGCCATCGCCATGGAGTCAAGACCTTCCTCTCGGGGCTCATTGCCGATGGGCAGCAGTGCGGCGCAAAGGTGATTCTCTATGGTCACACCCATGTGGCGGACTGCCGACAGCTTGAGGATGGCTGCTGGATTATGAATCCCGGATCCGCCGGCTATGGTCCATCCGCCGGTATGCTTGAAATCAGCCCCGCCGGTGAGATTCAATGCAAGCTGATTCTTCCGGCAGATTTGGAGGAGCACAAATGATTGTTGCGGTGGATATTGGCAATTCCAACATTGTCATCGGTGGTATCCAGGGCAGTGATATTCTCTTTGAAGCCCGGCTGCGGACGGATTCCACCAAAACCTCCGATGAATATGCCATTGACCTGAAAATGATTTTTGACATTCATCAGGTGCAGCTTTCCCAGATTGAGGGGTCGATTATTTCTTCTGTGGTGCCCCAGGTGCTCAACTCCATCAAAACGGCGCTGTGGAAGCTGACAAAGAAAAACAGCCTGGTGGTTGGACCTGGGGTGAAAACGCGGCTGAATATCAAGGTGGAAAATCCTGCCCAGACCGGTGCGGATTTGGTGGTGGGGTGCGTGGGTGCCATTCAGTCCCATAAGCCGCCGCTGATTGTGATTGACATGGGTACGGCAACGACTA
>URPI01000227.1 GCA_900549705.1 uncultured Eubacteriales bacterium | reverse complement strand
GAAGAAATTGCCGAAGCCCACGCCGAAGGTGGTCATGGCAAGGCCGGTCACGTTCTGGTTGGCACGGAGGGTCACCGTCAGGAAGCAGTACAGAAGCCCCATCAGCGCCGAGCCAATCAGGCAGCCCAGCAGCGGAAACAGAATCGCCAGGAAGCCGTTCATCTCGGCAGCGGGCACTGCCTGCTCATACAAAAAGGCACCAATCACGCCGCCGATGCCGCCCACATACATAATGCCGGGGATGCCCAGGTTCAGGTTGCCGGACTTTTCCGTAATGGTCTCGCCGGTGGAGCCGAACAGCAGCGGCACGCCCTGCATCACCGCCCGGGGAATAAAGGTAAAGAGGTCAAACATCTTTACTTTTCCTCCTTTCCGCCTGTTTTCCGCAGGGAAATCTTATAATTGATGAAGAACTCACAGCCGATGATGAAGAACAGGATGATGCCGGTGAGGATGTCACCGAAGGAATCATTCAGCTGGAATTTGGAAGAAATCTCGCTGGAACCTCTGCCCAGGAACACCAGCAGGAGGCTGGTGAAAATCATGCCGATGGGATTGAACTTTGCCATCCAGGACACCATAACCGCCGTAAAGCCTCTGCCGCCGGCGGTGTTCACGGAGATGGTATGGTCGGAAGCGCCCACCAGCAGGAAGCCTGCCAGGCCGCAAAGCGCACCGGACAGCAGCATGGTGCGGATAATCACCCAGTCCACCTTGATGCCCACATAGCGGGCGGTGTTCACCGATTCACCCACCACGGAAATCTCATAGCCATGCTTGGTCCAGTTCAGATAGATATAAACAAGGCCGGTGAGAATGGCAACCACCAGCACGGTGAGCATATATTTCTGTCCGCCCACCACCGGCAGCCAGCCGGACTTGGTGGCCTGATTGATGATGCCAATCTTGCCGGAGCCCTTGGGCACCTCCCACACAATCACGAAGTAGGCAACCAGTTGGGTGGCAACATAGTTCATCATCAGGGTGAACAGCGTCTCATTGGTGTTCCACTTGGCCTTGAAGAAGGCGGGAATGGCACCCCACACGCCGCCCGCCACCAGGGCGCAAGCCAGCATAATGGGAATGAGAATATAGTTGGGAACCTTGTCGCCCAGCAGAATCATGCAGGCGGCGGTTGCAAGGCCGCCCACCAGGATCTGACCCTCGCCGCCCACGTTCCAGAATTTCATCCGGAACGCAGGGGTGACCGCCAGGGAGACGCACAGCAGCAGCGCCAGATATTGCAGGGTATTCCACAGGCGGCGGTTGGTGCCGAAGGCACCTGCCCACATGGTTTCGTAAATGGCGACGGGGGTTTCGCCGGTCATGGCAGTGGTGACAAAGCCGCACACCACCAGTGCAATGGCGATGGCTGCCAGCCGGATGCCCCACGCCCCATACCAGGGCAGCTCCTTCCGCTTGGAAAGATGGAATAATTTCTGATTCATGTTAGCCTCCTACCTTGGTCATCATCAGACCAACCCGGTTTTTGTCCGCAGGGGTGGGATGCTCCACCACGCCGCTGACCTTGCCGCCGCACAGCACCAGGATGCGGTCGCACAGCTCCAGCAGCACATCCAAATCCTCGCCCACGAACACCACGGCAACGCCCTTTTCCTTCTGCTTGGTCACCAGGTCATAAATGGCATAGGAGGAGTTGATGTCCAGACCGCGGACGGCGTATGCCGTCAGCAGCACCGTGGGCGCGGAGGCAATTTCACGTCCCACCAGCACCTTCTGCACATTGCCGCCGGACAAACGGCGCACGGGGGTGGAAATGCTGGGGGTCACCACCTCCAATTCCTTCACCACCTGCTGGGCAAGCTTGCGGGGCTTGTTCCGGTCGGTGAAGAAGGAGTGACCGCTGCGGAAGGAGCGCAGCATCATGTTGTCGGTCAAATCCATGTTGGCAACCAGACCCATGCCCAGCCGGTCCTCCGGCACGAAGGACAGGGTAACGCCCAGGGAAGCAATTTCCAGGGGGTCTTTGCCCAGCAGCGGGTCGGGGTTTCCGTTGTCTTCAATATAATTGATGGAGCCGCTTTCGGTTTTCTGGAGTCCGGCAATGGCCTCCAGCAGCTCCTTCTGTCCGCAGCCGGAGATACCGGCAATGCCCAGAATTTCGCCGGTGTTGGCGGTGAAGGAGACGTTATCCAGCTTGGTCACACCGTCGGAGGTTTTCACCGTCAGACCCTCCACCACAATCCGGGGCTTGGGGTTCACCGGCGCGGGGCGGTGAATGTTCAGTGTAACCGCGTGCCCCACCATCATGTTGGTCATTTCCTGGGCGTTGGTGTTTTTGGTCAGCATATCGCCCACGAAGCGGCCCCGGTTCAGGATGGCCACCCGGTCGGACAAGGCTTCCACCTCGTGCATTTTGTGGGTGATAATCACGATGGCCTTGCCGCTGTCCCGCATATTGCGCAGGACGCGGAACAGCTTTTCCGTCTCCTGGGGGGCAAGGACGGCGGTGGGCTCGTCCAGAATCAGGATTTCCGCCCCACGGTACAGCACCTTCACGATTTCCACCGTCTGCTTCTGGGACACGGACATATCGTAAACCTTCTGGTCGGGGTTCACATCAAAGCCATAGGTGTCGCAGATTTCCTGAATCTTCTTCCGGGCTTCCTTCAGATTCAGCCGTCCGGGCAGACCCAGCACAATGTTCTCGGCGGCGGTCAGCACATCCACCAGCTTAAAATGCTGGTGAATCATGCCGATGCCATGGGCAAAGGCATCCTTGGGAGAGGAAATAATCACCTTTTGGTCATCGATGAAAATATCGCCGGCATCCGGGAAATAGATGCCGGAGAGCATATTCATCAGGGTTGTTTTGCCGCTTCCGTTTTCACCCAGCAGTGCCAGAATTTCTCCCCGGTAAATATCCAGCCAGACCCGGTCATTGGCAAGGACGGAACCGAAGGCTTTTGTGATGTTGCGCATCTTCACCGCAGGAACTTTGTCGCATTGGGTTGGACGCATCACAGACTGTTTTTCCTGTTCCAAAAATTTCACACTCCTATTTTAGTGACGCTACGTTTTTTTAGTGACGCTACGAACATTGTACGGATACATTACTTCCCTAACCCGCCCGGTAACGATCGTCATTCAAAACAACAACATGGTTTGGGACGCTGCTGAAATTGTGATATGGTGATTGATAAATGGCAAAAGCTGCCGACTACCACCCCTTGGCTTCCCCCGAGGGGAAACTGGATTTTTTGGCAATCGGCACTTCGGAACCGATTGGCAAAAAAGACTGATGAG
>URPI01000226.1 GCA_900549705.1 uncultured Eubacteriales bacterium | reverse complement strand
CATAATTTTGAAAGATTCGCTGCGCTCTGCAACACCCCCGGGGGAAGCCAAGGGGAATAAACCATAAGACGCATCAACTAACGCAGTACACTCCCTCTGCTTCGCCGCTGGCGGGTCGCCTGCTCGGCGACTCCTACGAAACGCAGAAAATGGGGGGCAATTTTCCACTTCCAACGAAAAAACCTCTAATCGCATGAAACGATTCTGTTGGTTCGGAAATTTTTTTTGCATATTTTACCCTTTACAACCGCTGGATATTATTGTATAATGAAATTGTGTGAGAATGCAGAAAGAATCACACTATATCCGTAGAATACTGCTTCATGCAGTAATATTGAAATGGAGGAAATTCCAATGTCTGTTAAAGTTGCAATCAATGGCTTTGGCCGTATCGGCCGTCTGGCTTTCCGTCAGATGTTCGGCGCAGAGGGCTTCGAGATCGTTGCCATCAACGACCTGACCTCCCCCAAGATGCTGGCTCACCTGCTGAAGTACGACTCCACCCAGGGCAACTATGCTGCTCAGGGTCACGTTGTCGAGGCTGGCGAAGACAACATCGTTGTTGACGGCAAGAAGATTACCATTTACGCAAAGGCCAACGCTGCTGAGCTGCCCTGGGGCGAGCTGGGTGTTGACGTTGTCCTGGAGTGCACCGGCTTCTACACTTCCAAGGCTAAGGCTCAGGCTCACATCGATGCCGGTGCCAAGAAGGTCGTCATCTCCGCTCCTGCCGGCAACGACCTGCCCACCATCGTTTACAATGTCAACCACAACACCCTGACCAAGGATGACCACATCATCTCCGCTGCTTCCTGCACCACCAACTGCCTGGCTCCCATGGCTAAGGCTCTGAACGATGGCTGGAAGATTCAGTCCGGCATTATGTGCACCATCCACGCTTACACCGGCGACCAGATGATTCTGGACGGCCCCCAGCGTAAGGGTGACCTGCGCCGCTCCCGCGCTGGTGCTGTGAACATCGTTCCCAACTCCACCGGTGCTGCTAAGGCCATTGGTCTGGTTATCCCCGAGCTGAACGGCAAGCTGATCGGCGCTGCACAGCGCGTTCCCACTCCCACCGGCTCCACCACCATCCTGAACGCTGTTGTGGAAGGCAATCCCACCAAGGAAGAGATCAACGCTCAGATGAAGGCTCAGGCTACCGAGTCCTTCGGCTACAACGAGGACGAGATCGTTTCCTCCGACATCATCGGTATGCGCTTTGGCTCCCTGTTTGATGCCACTCAGACCATGGTGATCAACCTGGGCAACGGCACCAGCCAGGTTCAGGTCGTGTCTTGGTACGACAACGAGAACTCCTATGTTTCTCAGATGTGCCGCACCATCAAGCACTTCGCTACCCTGCTGTAATTTCAGATTACGCGCATAAATTTGCCGCACTCCTTTTGGAGTGCGGCTTTTTTATAATGGTACCAGCAAAAGTCCGGGCGGGTCAGGGTGGGGCACCAATGTATCCGTACCGTGTCCGTGCGTCATCACCTGATGGCGTAGGCCGTCACTGCATCCGCTTTTTCATGCGCTTGATTCTGGCCTTCAGATGTCTTCTCCTCCGATGGCGCTGAATCTGGCGCTTCAGCCACAGCAGGAAAACCGCCAGCAGCACAATCAGCGCAATCACAATCAGTGTGCGCACTGCCGGGGGCAAGTCCTCCATCTGCACCGGTCTGCCTTGCAGCAGCTCTGAGAGGATGAACGCCTCCCCCCGTTCCTTGTGGGGCTGGGTCAGGGTCAGCTCTCCATCCGGCAGCCGCAGCTCCCCGATGCTGGCGTACACCGCCACCTTCACCCGCTCCCGCCTCTCCCCTTCCCAGTCCAGCGGCTCCAGTGCAAAACTGATGTCGTCCACCGATTCTCCCGCCGGGATGAGATAGGACAGCTTCTGATTGGCAGCCGGGGTAAATGCCCCCAGCTCCAGAGAGCCAACCACCCGCTCCCCGGTGACCTTCACCCGGGAATAGTGGGAAAAGCCATAGTCCATCAGCCGGTGGGTGTCCCTGTACTTGTCCTCCAGCAGTGGGGATTTCAGGGTCACCGCCACCAGCGTCACATCCCCCTTCTGCACCACCGCCGCAAAGGTGCCCTGGGCGCTGCTGGTCCAGCCGGTTTTTGCCATCTCCACCCCATCGTAGTAATATTGCCCGCCGGGCAGCAGCCGATCCTTGTTGTTAAAACTCCGGGCGGCAGAAAGATTGGTGGCCGGGAGGGTGTAGGTAACGGTGCTGAAATATTTTTTCAGCCCCTCCTGTTTCCAGGCTGCGGCAGTAATCAGCGCCATGTCATAGGCCGTGGTGGTATGGCTGCTGTCGGGCAGCCCGTTGGCATTGGCAAAGTGGGTATTCTTCGCCCCCAGCTGCGCCGCCGTCTCCGTCATCAGCTGGGCAAACCCCTCCAGGCTGCCACTCACCGCCTCCGCCAACACATTGGCGGCATCGTTGGCCGACTCCATGCCAATGGCATACAGCGCCTGCTCCACCGTGAGCCGCTCCCCGGCCTTGAGGGAAATATGGGACGAGGTGCGGGGCACCGCATTTACTGCCGTCTGAGAGACGGTGAGCACCGTCTCCGGCTGCAAATTCTGCACTGCCAGCAGTGCCGTCATGATTTTTGTAATGCTGGCAGGGTACAGCACCTGGTGCATATTCTTCTGGTACAGCACCGCCCCGGTTTCTGCGTCCAGCAGCACCGCCGCTTGGGAGGCCAGGTTCAGCTCCTCCTCAGCGGAAGCTGGCAGCACCCCACAAAGCAGCATTGCCGCCAAAAAAAGCGTCAATAGCCGCCGACTCCATTTTATCATTTTTGCTGCTCCACTCCTTCTGGATTAAAAAAGTATTTTACAACATTTCCCCTGAAAATGGAATAGCTTTTTTGTAAAAATCGCGATGATTGCAGGAGTTAAACTTATATAAACACGTTATTGACATGAAGATATAGAACAACCGGCTGCGTTGTGTGGATTCAGCCTATGGTTAGCGCCCCTTGGCTTCCCCCGGGGGGAAGCTGTCAGCCATGACGGCACTTCGGAACCGGCAGGGCTGACTGATGAGGGATGGCGATAGCTAAAAAAGTTTGAAGATTCCACGTTGAATGGAAAAAGCCGGAACAAATGCCATTCATATAGTTGCATTTGTGAACCAACCTCTCGCCGCCCCTCATCAGGCTTTTTTGCCAATCGGTTCCGAAGCGCCGCTTGCCAAAAAATCCAGCTTCCCCCCGGGGGAAGCCAAGGGGAGGTTGCGGGAACTGACT
>URPI01000225.1 GCA_900549705.1 uncultured Eubacteriales bacterium | reverse complement strand
AGTAGAACACGGGGATGGGCAGACCCCAGCGGCGCTGGCGGGAAATGCACCAGTCGGCACGCTCCCGAATCATGCTCACCATCCGCTCGCCGCCCCAAGCGGGATACCATTGGACGTTCTGGATTGCCTCAATGGCCTTGTCCTTGAAGGATTCCACGGAGCAGAACCACTGAGGAGTGGCACGGAAGATAACCGGCTTCTTGCAGCGGTCGTGATGGGGGTAGGAGTGGACAATCTCCTCAGAGGCGAACAGTGCGCCGGACTGCCGCATATCCTCCAGGATGACGGCATTGCTCTCCTCGGTCTTCATGCCGGCGTACTTCCCGGCGTAGTCGGTGTGACGGCCATAGTCGTCCACAGGCACAACCAGATCCATGCCATAGCGCATACAGGTCACATAGTCATCGGCACCGAAGCCGGGGGCAGTATGGACGCAGCCCGTACCGGAATCCATGGTGACGTACTCGGCGTTCACCAGGCGGGAGGTCTTGTCCATGAAGGGATGCTGTGCCAGCATATTTTCAAAGAAGGCACCGGGATAGCTTGCCAGCACCTCGTAATGCTCGAAGCCGCCAATGTGCATGACCTTGTCCATCAGAGCCTCAGCCATGATGTAGGTTTCGCCGTTTTCAGCCTTCACCAGCACATAGCTGTCACAGGGATGGAGGCAGATGCCCAGGTTGCCGGGCAGCGTCCAAATGGTGGTAGTCCAGATGACGAAGTAGGTGCGGCTCAGGTCAAACTGGCTGAGCTTGCCCAGGTCGTCCTTCATCGGGAACTTCACATACACGGTGGTGCAGGGGTCGTCCTTGTATTCGATGTCAGCCTCTGCCACAGCGGTGACGCAGTAGGGGCACCAGGACACGGGCTTGAGACCCTTGTAGATGTAGCCCTTGTCGAACATCCGGCCAAATACCTTGACTTCCTGTGCTTCAAAGTGCTTGTCCATGGTGCGGTAGGGATGCTCCCAGTCGCCCACAACGCCCAGCCGCTTGAAGCCTTCGCGCTGCTTGTTGATGAAGTCCTGGGCAAAGTCCTCGCAGGCTTCCCGGAACTCGGGCACGGTCATATCCTTATTCAGCTTCTTCTTGGAGGTCTCGATGGCACGTTCGATGGGCAGACCATGGTTGTCCCAGCCGGGGACATAGGGGGTATAGTAGCCGGTCATGGCGTGGGAGCGCACGATAAAGTCCTTCAGGGTCTTGTTCAGGGCGTGACCCATGTGGATGTAGCCATTGGAGAAAGGAGGGCCGTCGTGCAGCACGAAGGGGGGCAGCTCCTTGTTCTTTTCCAGCATGGCATTGTACAGATCCATGTCCTGCCAGGCTTTCAGCATCCCCGGCTCACGGGCAGGCAGACCGGCTTTCATGGGAAAATCGGTCTTGGGGGTAATGATGGTGTTTTTATAATCCATAGAAGGTAGTTCCTTTCTCAGTATTTCTGCTTATTGTAGGGGCGGCTATCAGCCGCCCGCAAGGTGACGGGACTGAGCGGTTGGGGGAATGGCACACCCCGGCGCGAAGCGCCCTTGGCTCCACCTCTGGGGTGTTGCAGAGCGCAGCGAATCTTTCTAAATTATGATTGCCGGTGGCAATCATACCGATATTAAAAGCTGCTGAGCGAAAGCGAAGCTGAGGGGGTGTCGTTCGATGAATGGTACATACCCCGGCACTTCAACGATTCACTATTCATTATTATCTATTACCTCTTATCTTTTTCTGTTTCTGACAACAACGTTGTCAGAAACAGAGGGAACCGCGGCGGTTCCCTCTGTTTCACGGGTAATTTTATTTCTTGCGGAAGCTCTTGCAGTCGGTACACTGATCCATGGTGGGGTTGGCCTCGTGAGTGCCCACCAGAATCTTATCCAAGGAGCAGTAATTTTCGCTGGCGCAGTGGTTCGCGCACTCCTGGACGGTGCATTCAACGCATTTGTTGGCATGACAGTTCATACGTTTTCCCTCCTTCTTTTGTTTTCGAGAGTAGTATGGACGGATTGTCCCGGAATATACGCACAGCAAAATCCATAAAAGCCATCCTGCAAATTTATAGAATCTTCTGAAATTTCTTTGTCGTCTTGCTTTTTGTCAGCAACTCTGATATGATTGGTGTACAAGCCAGTGGCGCATGAGCCAAAAGGAGGAGATTGTTACGGCACTGACCAATGTTAGCGAACCCACCCGCCGGCGGATTTTGCAGGTGTGCGTTCGATTATTTCTGGAAAAAGGATACAAAAAGACAACCATGATCGAAATATTGCGGGAAAGCAGTGCGTCAAACAGCAGCTTTCAAAACATATTTCATACCAAGGACGGTGTTCTTTTTGAACTGGTGGAGTTCATGTTCTCCAATCAGTTCAGCATGGCTCGCGCCATCACCGGGAATTTGCCCCCGGTGTGCGTTTACGCAGCGGAGACCGCCATTCAGCTGACTCTCACGGAGCTGAATGAAAATTTGAGGGAAATTTATATTGAGGCCTATACCCAGCCAAACATTGTGGATTACATCCAGCGCCATACGGCACGGGAGCTGGAGGTGATTTTCGGCCCTTACCTGCCGGGGCTGACCGGCGAGGATTTTTACCTGCTGGACATCGGCTCCTCCGGCATGATGCGCAGCTACATGGCGCACCCCTGCAATGAAGAATTGACGCTGGAAAAGAAAATATCCGGTTTTCTGAACCTCACCCTCCGTGCCTACAATGTGCCCCGGGAGGAGGCGGAAAAGGCCATTGCCTTTGTTGCTTCCCTGGACATTCGTAAAATTGCCGAGGGGGTCATGCACCAGCTCCTCCAGGCGCTGATGATGAAATATCAGTTTACATTGGGCGGCAGCGCCGCCGGACAATGACGCACCGGACTTGTACCCATACGTTGGGTTTTTGACCCGCCCGGTTCAATACCACGCAGAAACCGGTTTGCACCCGTTCTGTAGGGGTCGCCAACTTGGCGACCCGCAAGCGGCGCAGCCGTCTTGGCTCCCTCTCTGAGGGAGCTGCCGAGCAAAGCGAGGCTGAGGGAGTGTACTTCGTTGGTTGCTGCAAGCCAATGGTTTTCCCTGCACCCTGTAGGGGTCGCCAACTTGGCGACCCGAGCGGCGCAGCCGCCTTGGCTCCCTCTCTGGGGGAGCTGCTGAGCGAAGCGAGGCTGATGAGGGGTGGCGATGGCTAAAAGTTTCAGATTTCCCCGTTGAATGGAGAAAACAAGAACATATGCCATCCATCCAGCTGCATTCAAAAATCAGCCTGTCGCCGCCCCTCATCAGTCTTTTTTGCCAATCGGTTCCGAAGCGCCGATTG
>URPI01000224.1 GCA_900549705.1 uncultured Eubacteriales bacterium | reverse complement strand
GCATCGCGTGTATATTGCTTTGACCCAATAAAACCGAAAAACGGCGTGACCTGGGTCGGTCACGCCGTTTTGCGCGTCAAGGATGTTTAGCGGACGCGCTCCCCGCAATTGGGGCAGAAGGTTGGAAGGGGAGCGCGCAGATTGAACGGGCAATGGCAGTGGGGACACTTTACAAACAGGAAGCGCCACACAAAGCCTGTGATTATCAAAATAAAGCCGATCATGGTGCCGATGTTCATCTCTGGGGTAAATTGAATGCTAATCAGGGCGATAATCGCCCCCAGAATCATCGAAACAATGCAAATGGCATAATGCTCCGTCAGGGAAAGATTTTTCAGCTTTTTCACGGTGAGAGCCTCCTTACATAAAATTTTAGTTGGGAATGATGTGGTATTTCATGTGCCGTGCCTTAAAATAGCAGTGGCTTGCCGTGATTTCTTCCGCTGTCATGCCGCAGTCATCGGAGAAGTACACAAATCCATCCTGTAGAAGAACGGTGGAGCCATACCAGTATGGGTCAACTTCTGCTGATGTTTTGCCGGAAATGTCATATTCCAGTTCACCCCAGAGCCATACCTCTACCTTGCATTCCCAGGTTCCGTCAAACAAGAGATACACGGAATCGTCCCCTGGTTTTACGATGCCCAGATGCCCATCGTGAAAGCCGCCGGTGGCCCAGGTCAGATTTTCAATGTCCTGGGGCGTTTTGATTTCGGGATATTCCCGGTATGCAAATCCATCATCCATGCGGCGGCATTGTTCCAGAAGTTCCTCCGGCTGTTGGTCACTGGCGAACAGGGAATCCAGGTGTTCTTTGCTCAGGAAGTCCACACAGCCAATGCCGCGCTCGTCCATATTCCAGTCATGCCTGTCATCATCGATAATGAGCACTTGCAGATGAATGCCGGTTGGAAGGGAGACGGCATTCATCTGGCGAATGAGCTTCTTTTCCTCGGCATCCCAAACGACCCACCAATCGGTCTTGTCTGGATATTGACTTGCCGTGTCCCGATAATGGGCAAAGACAGCGGAAATGTAGTATTTTCCGTTCCCCTGCCGAATGATTGCGTGCATGATTGTTTCCTCTTTTAACAAAGTGAATGGTACTTATCCGGCACGAAGTGCCCATGCCTCCCCTGGAAGGGGAGGTGGTTGAGCGATAGCGAAACCGGAGGGGTTTGTGCGTCAACAGAGCGGTACAAGAAAACCCCTCAGTCAGCCCGTTCGGGCTGCCAGCTTTTAACAGTGGTATGATTGCCCCCGGCAATCATAATTTTGAAAAATTCGCTGCGCTCTGCAACACCCTTGCAGGGGCGCCGAGGGCGCTTCGCGCCGGGAATGTGCCGTTCAACTGAGTGCTATTAAAATCCTACGGTTTCTGAGCGGTATCGTTACCGGGCGGGTTAGGGCACCAACGTATTGGGACAATCCCCGTAGCGTCATTGTCCGGCGGCACTGCCGCCCGCCGCCCGCTGCTCACAGTAGATGCAGCGGTGGATGCCGGCGGCCCTGTCGGTGGTGCGGAAAATCTGGGGCAGCTCCTGCTCGGTGGCGGAGATGCACCGGGGATTGTTGCAATTCAGGTCATAGCGCAAATCCTGGGTGTCGATTTCCTCCCGGACGGGGTTGCGCTCTGCCTCTTTCAGCAGCATGAGAATCAGCGCCATGCGCATATACTTGCCGTTGAGTGCCTGACGGAAATAGGCGGCTCTGGGGTCGTTGTCCACGGCCACACTGATTTCGTTCACCCGGGGCAGGGGATGGAGCACGCTCATCTTCTCTTTGGCCAGTTTCATTTTTTCAGCGGTCAGCACATAGCTGTCCTTCAGCCGCTCATACTGCCAGGGGTCGTCGAACCGCTCCCGCTGAATCCGGGTCATGTACAGAATGTCCAGCCTGGGCAGGGCATCTTCCAGGGAGGTGACTTCCTCATAGGGAATGTGCAGCTTTTCGAGAACATTAAACCGCACAAAGCCGGGCAGCTTCAGCTCCTCGGGGGAAATCAGCACAAATTTGATGCCGGGGTAGCGGCTCATGGCCTCAATGAGAGAGTGGACGGTGCGGCCGTATTTCAGGTCACCGCAGAAGCCGATGGTCAGGTTATCCAGGTGTCCCATCTCCCGGGAGATGGTCAGCAGGTCAGCCAGCGTTTGGGTGGGGTGATTGTGCATTCCGTCACCGGCGTTAATCACCGGGACGCTTGCGTTGCGGGAGGCAACGAAGGGAGCGCCGGACATGGGATGGCGAATGGCCATAATGTCAGCGTAGCAGCTGAGAATCTTGGCGGTGTCCGCCATGCTCTCCCCCTTGGAGGCGGAGGAGGAGCTTGCCTGGGAGAAGCCAATCACATTGCCGCCCAGCTCCAGCATGGCCGCCTCAAAGCTGAGGCGGGTGCGGGTGGAAGGCTCAAAAAACAGGGTAGCCAGCTTCTTGTGCTTGCAGGCATCCCAGTAGTTTTCGGGGTGGGCAATGATGTCTTTGGCTGTGACAATGAGGTCATCGATTTCCGCTACGGTCAAATCCAGAATGCTGATTAGACTTCTCATTTCTGCACTCCGTTCTTGGCCAGATAAGCGCGAATGCGGGCAACGTTTTCGGCGTGCTCGGGCTTCTCGTCCAGATACTCGATGATGTCATACACATCCACCACGGAGTACACGGGGAAGCCAAACTCCTCCTCCACTTCCTCCATGGCCAGCTTCTCGCCCTTGCCCCGCTCCTTGCGGTCCACCATGATAAAGGTGGCGGCAACCTTCACGCCCTCCAGGTGGCTGAGAATTTCCATGCTCTCCCGGATGGCGGTGCCGGCGGTGATGACATCCTCCACGATGACCACTTCCTCACCGGCCTGGGGCACATAGCCCACGAACACGCCGCCCTCGCCATGATCCTTCACTTCCTTGCGGTTGAAGAAGAAGGGGACGTTCAGGCCGTGCTTGCTCAGTGCCACGGCAGCGGACACGGCAATGGAAATGCCCTTGTAGGCAGGACCGTAGAGCACAGCCTGCTTGTTGCCCAGCTTTTCCTGATAGGCGCGGGCATAGAATTCGCCCAGGGTGGCGATTTCGTCACCGGTCTTAATCATACCGGCGTTGATGAAGTAGGGAATCTTGCGGCCGGACTTGGCGGTGAAGTCACCGAATTTCAGCACACCGGCATTTTCCAGAAACTGAATAAACTCTCTTTTATAGCTTTCCATGGTCTGTCTCCTTGTGGTTTAAGTTTTTAGAATATCCTGTAGGGACGGCTACCGTGTCGCCCGAAATCTTGCGTGATAGTGTGGTTCGTTCAATGGAACCAGCTTTCGTAACTGCCCCTTGGCTTCCCCCGGGGGGAAGCTGTCAGCCATGACGGCACTTCGGAACCG
>URPI01000223.1 GCA_900549705.1 uncultured Eubacteriales bacterium | reverse complement strand
GAGCCGTCATGGCTGACAGCTTCCCCCCGGGGGAAGCCAAGGGGTGCTAACCATAAGCTGACTCCACACAACGCAGCCGGTTGTTCCATATCTCCATGTCAATAACGTGTTCATATAATTTTCACTCATGCAATCGTCCTGGGTGCGAACCGCTTACTGCTGCTTATCCAGATGGACATTCAGATGGGGATAGCACATTTCAATCTTATTTTCCGCGAACACAGCCTGGATTCGCTGGTTCACCTGGAAATAAACGTCCCAGTAGTCCTCGGTTTTTGCCCAGAAGCGAAGAACATAGCCAATGGCACTGTCATCATAGGAGGTAAGAGCAGCAAAGGGGGCCGGGTCTTGCAGCACCTTTTCCCCCTGTGCCGCTTGCAGCAGAGCATCAATCACATCCTGGGCTTCCATATCATAGGAGGCCGTAACCTTGATTTCCGCCCGACGGGTTCCTCCAACAGTATAATTGGTAATCTGGGAGGCCGCCACGGTGCTGTTGGGCACAAAGACCACCTTGTTGTCCGGGGTGATCAGCCGGGTGTAGGTCATGCTGATTTCGTCCACCGTCCCAGACTCCTCCCCAATGTCCACAAAGTCGCCGGAGTGGAAGGGGTGGGTGGTGAGGATGGTAAAGCCGCCCACCAAATTGGTTAGCAAATTTTGCATGGCAAGAGAAACTGCCAGCGTTAAAACACTGGCCACGGCAACCACGCCGGTGACATCGATGCCCAAAGCGGAAGCCACATTGATGCCCAGCAGCAGGTACAGCGTCACCTGCAAAATCCCCAGCACCATGCTGTGGGCAGCTTTTTCCAGCCGGGATCGGCTCAGAGCGCGCCCCACCAGCTTCATTAAATATTTATCAGAATCAGGCCGACGGCCAGGGTCAGCACTGCCCCCAGCGCCCGCTGGAAGGAGTTTAAGCCCATGCCCTTGAGAACATCCGATAATATACCCATATCTTCTCCTTTTTCAAAGAGCCGCGCAGGTAACCCGCGCGGCTTCTGCGATGCTTACTTCATTGCGTCCTGGAACTGTACCTTCAGGGTTTCCACCTCGGGGCTAATGAGGAACGCCAGATAGTTTCCATCCGTCAGGATAACGCCCTTCTTTACAATCACATACTGGTCGGGAAGATAGGATTCGGTCTCGTCCAGCTTGGCTTCCATGCGGGAAAATGCCAGGGTTTTCAGCCGTTCCAGCGCCTGGGCATCCTTTGCCTGAAGCAGCCACACCTCATCCGCTTGCAGCCCCACGGCGCACACCGCCGCAATGGCCTGGACGCAGTCGTCCGCCTGGATGCCCAGGAGATTGAGCATATTCTCTGCATCCAGGGTCATCATCTCCGGCAGGGTCTCCTGCATTTTGGTGTAAACCCCGGTCAGGTCCACTTCCTTTTCCTTCTTCTGTGCGCCGCAGCCTGCCAGCAGGCCGGTCATCAGTGCGGCAGCCAAAATCATACAAATCAGTTTTTTCATTGTGCTTCTCCTCCGATACTCACCCAATAGGCATAGGCATTGAGTGCATTCATCCAGACAACGCAGCCTTCCCGGTTCATGTGAATGGACTTGTCCAGGCTGTAAACGGTTGCCATATTGTTGGTGTGGTCTTCAATGTAGGGGGCAATGTCCACAAAGTGGCAGTCATTGTCCTTGGCGTACTGCTTGAGCAGCACATTGTAGTCGTCAATCTTCTGGTTCTTTTCGATGCCCTTGCCGGTTTCGTGCCACTCGGGAACGCAGCTTTCCAGATAGATTTCAATCTCCGGGGTCTTCTCCCGAATCCGCTCCAGCATAATGTCCCAGCTGCCGAAGGTCTCCTCGATGGTGCGGTAGGACAGGTCGTTCTGCCCCAGCATGATGAACAGCTTCTTCACCCCGGAACCGGCAACCACATCCTCGATGTACTGCTCAGTCCCCTGGAAATAGAGGTTCTTATAGCGCAGCACAAAACCATTGAGGCTGACACCGCCCCGCACCAGGAATTTGGGATGCCCCAAAATTCCCTCCACCTGCTCATTCTGGTACATGATATAGGAGATGGAGTCGCCCATGATGCCGGCATCCCGGAAGAACACATTGTTGCTTTCATCCACCACCGGCCCATAGCGCTTGGGGCTACGCAGCGTCTCCGCTGGAAGCGCTTTCAGGCTTTCCTGGGAATCCGCCAGGCAGCCCACCGCAATCTCAATTTTCTGGTCTTCATAAGAAGCCGTCACCGTGGTGCTGCCCACGCCGGTGGCTTCCAGCACGCCGCCATCAAAGGTGGCAACCGCCGGATTGGCACTCTCCCAGGTCACCTTGTCCCGGGGTACCGTACCGATGTAGATGTCCTCTTTCTCCCCCACCAGAGAAAAGTCAATTCTGGACACCGAAAAAAATAGCGTCTCCGCCGCCGCGCTGGCAGTGAGCGTCAGCGCGGCCAGACTCAGAAAAGTGAGTACAAATGCAGCAATTCCTTTTAAGTGCCGTGTCATATTGAGAAATGCCCTCCACTTCCTCTTTTATTTTGCTGTATATCGTTTTTCTGCTGGGAATTTGTTCTTATTTTATCGTGTTATCCATCGTTTGTCAAGGCAGAGGAAGTGCGCCCGGATTTGGCGGCAATTCACAAAAAAGCAACAATTTTCGTCCGGTACAGTCTGCAATTCTTGTAGGATTCTCTTGTTGCATCCGGCGGTGAGAATGGTATAATAACAACGCTAAGAGCATGAGTTACCCTATGCTCTACGGTAATTTTAGAAGAATCAGAGGTATCATTATGGAGTATCTGCTTTCCATCGGCGTTGCCATGCTTGCCGGACTGATGCTGACCCGACTGACCAAAAAATTCAATCTTCCCGACGTTACCAGCTACCTGATTGCAGGTCTGCTGGTCGGCCCGCTGGCGCTGGGCGCTCTGGGCATCCCCGGCGTTGGCTTCAAGTCCTTTGAATTTGTTGAAGATATGGGTCTCATTTCCGATGTGGCGCTGGGCTTTATCGCCTTTGCCATCGGCAACGAATTCCGCCTGGAAGAAATCAAGCACATCGGCAAACAGGCAACCGTCATCGGCATTGCCCAGGCGCTGACTGCCACCGCCTTGGTTGACATTGCCCTGTTACTGCTGCACCTGGTGCTGGGTGACGAGGTGCTGCCCGTCTCCACCTGCATCATTCTGGGTGCCATTGCCACCGCTACCGCTCCCGCCGCTACCATCATGGTTATCAACCAGTACAAAGCCAAGGGCCCCCTGACCTCCATTCTGCTGCCCATTGTGGCACTGGATGACGCTGTGGGTCTGATGGTATTTGCCGTCTCCAATGGCATTGCCCGGGCGCTGATCAGCGGCTCCGTCAGCATCATGTCCGTGCTGGTCAATCCCATTCTGGAAATTGTTGGCTCTCTGC
>URPI01000222.1 GCA_900549705.1 uncultured Eubacteriales bacterium | reverse complement strand
GCACGCCAGCCTGTCACGCTGGAGGTCGACGGTTCGAGTCCGTTCCGGGTCGCCAAAGCCGCAAGCTTTTTAGCTTGCGGCTTTCCTTTTTTCAGCGCCGCCGAAGCCTGTATCAATATACCGGTCTGAGCCGCCCGGTGACGCGCTGTACGCCCAACTGTGGCCGGAATACGATTGCATATGAAAAGCCTGCCGAACCCGGCAGGCTTTTAAAATACACGTTACAGCTCGCAGTTGCCCACGGTGCGGGGGAAGGGAATGGCATCCCGGATGTTGCTCACGCCGGTCAGGTACATGACGCAGCGCTCGAAGCCCAGGCCGAAACCGGCATGACGGGCAGAGCCGTACTTCCGCAAATCCATATAGAAGTCATAATCTTCTTCGCGCATCCCCAGCTCCTCAATACGAGCCTTCAGCAGGTCGTAGTTGTCCTCACGCTGGCTGCCGCCGATGATTTCGCCGATGCCCGGCACCAGGCAGTCCATGGCTGCCACGGTCTTTCCGTCGGGGTTCAGCTTCATATAGAAGGCCTTGATGTCCTTGGGATAGTCGGTAACGAACACCGGGCGCTGGAATACCTCCTCGGTCAGGTAGCGCTCGTGCTCGGTCTGCAAGTCGCTGCCCCAGTGAACGGGGTAGTCGAAGCGGTCGTTGTGCTCCTCCAGAATTTTCACGGCGTCGGTGTAGGTGATGCGGCCAAAGTCACTGTTCAGCACATGGTTCAGCCGCTCCAGCAGACCGGTATCCACTCGCTCGTTGAAGAATGCCATTTCCTCGGGGGCGTGCTCCAGCACATAAGAGATGATGTACTTAATCATGTCCTCGGCCAAACGCATATCGTCATCCAGGTCTGCAAAGGCAATCTCCGGCTCAATCATCCAGAACTCGGCGGCGTGCCGGGTGGTGTTGGAGTTCTCTGCCCGGAAGGTGGGGCCGAAGGTATAGATGTTCTTAAAGGCCATGGCGAAGGTCTCGCCGTTGAGCTGGCCGGAAACCGTCAGGTTGGTGGGCTTGCCGAAGAAATCCTTGCTGAAATCCACCTTGCCGTCTTCGGTTTTGGGGACGTTGTTCAGGTCAAGCGTGGTCACCTGGAACATTTCGCCGGCACCCTCGCAGTCGGAGCCGGTAATCAGGGGCGTATGGACATACACAAAGTCCCGCTCCTGGAAGAACTTATGGATGGCATAGGCAGCCAGGCTGCGCACGCGGAACACCGCCTGGAACAGGTTGGTGCGGGGGCGCAGATGGGGCATGGTACGCAGAAATTCTACGCTGTGGCGCTTCTTCTGCATGGGGTAGTCGCCGGTGGACTGACCTTCCACTACCACGCTGGCAGCCTGAATCTCAAAGGGCTGGGGGGCATCGGGGGTCAGCAGCAGCTTGCCGGTGATAATCAGGGCAGCACCGATATTGACTTTGGAAATCTCCTGGAAATTCTCCATGGCATCGGTATACACCACCTGAACGGGGGTGAAATAAGTACCGTCATTCAGCGAAATGAAGCCGAACTGCTTGCTCTTGCGGTTTGCACGAACCCAGCCGCCCACAGTAATCTCCTTGTCTGCATAGGCGCTTGTGTTCTTAAAAAGCTCTCGGACAGAAATTAAATCCATTGTAGATTCCCTCTCTTGCTTGAAAATTTATCTTAGTATACACTAGTTCGTGGAATTTTACAATGGGCAATCAAGGATTTTATTGAAATTATCAAAAAAATCTCCTATGATGGTGTAACCAATCAGATTATTTTACGCCTTGATAGGTGTAAGGACCTTACATCCGTGAGAAAACAGGAGGTGACGATCATGGAGGATACGCAAATCATTGATTTGTTTTTCTCCCGTGACCAGCAGGCAATTCAGCAAACCGAGATAAAATATGGGAAGCTGTGCTATCACATTGCTTGGAACATTCTTTCCAGCCGGGAGGATGCCGAGGAGAGCGTCAGCGATACATACTTATCCGCTTGGAACAGCATCCCGCCCACAAGGCCAGCGCTTTTGGCAGCATTCCTGGCGAAAATTCCCCGCCACATTTCCCTGGATCGCTGGCGGAAAAATGCCGCAGGCAAGCGGGGCGGGGGAGAGACGGCGGTTGCCTTGGAGGAGCTGGAGGAATGTATTTCCGGCGGCAGCGACCCGGAGGCGCAGCTTCGCGCCAAGGAGCTGCGGGGGGCGCTGAACCGTTTCCTGGATGGGCTGCCCCAGCGGGAGCGGGTATTGTTTGTTTCTCGCTACTGGTATCTGCGGCCGGTAAAGCAGATGGCGGAGGAAACGGGACTGAGCGAAAGCAGCGTCAAGACGCAGCTGTTCCGCACCCGGGAAAAACTGCGCCGATTTTTAGACAAGGAGGGTTTGCTATGAAATCCATGGATCTCCTGGATTCCTTTGAAAACATTCGGAATGAATACATTATGGAGGCACAAGATATGAAGAAGTATTATGGGAGAAAATCCCCTGCCAGCCGGGTGAAGTTTATGCTCCTGGCAGCAATCATTGCGGTATCGCTGCTGCTGGTGACGGCCTTTGCAGCCATGAACTATCTGGGAATGCAGGAAATCACCCAGGATACTCCCTATGAAGTCCCCTCTGAGGCATCACCCTACATCGAAACCCAAAGCGCCCAGGCGACCACCACGGAAGATTGGAGCTGCACCATGCTGGAAAGCCTGTTTGACAGCGCCAGCTTTACCATCAGTGTCGGCATTTCCGGCGGCGACAAATATGTTGTTGTTCCCGAATATTGCAGCGCCGGTGACGATGTAAGCGAAATCGGTCTGCCCCGTGGTCAGACCCTGGGGGACTATGCCGCCCAGCAGGGCAAGACCCTATTGTATGTTGGTGCCGGAATCCAAGACCGGGACAAGCTGGGCATTGCAACGACAGCCCAGTTTTACAAGAGTCAATCTGACAGCGAAATGACCATTGTGGAAACCGGGCAGAAAAGCACCGACGTGTCCGTGACGGAGGGAACTTGCAGTGTTACCGCCTGGGTTGACGGGCAAAAAGACGTTACCCGGGTGGAACTTCCTTTCACCGTAAAGGAGGCTGCCGGAGATGTGCTGGTTTATAAGGCGGAGGGAGCCAACGAGGTGGCAGGCATCCGCACCAATTCCTTCCGGGTCTACCAGTCCCCGGCGGGCCACTCCATTGTGTTTGACCAGGAATTACCTGAGGTATTCCCTGATGACCTCAAGTGGATGAACATTGATGGGATTACATATGCCGAGGGTGGCTGGCTCGACGACGGAAACGGCGGCTATGAATGCAGATGGTCCAAAGTGCAGGGCAATTTTGGCGATACCCTGACGCTGCGTTTTATCAATTGGGACAATGAGGTTATGGGCACTGTCCAGTTCCGCTTGCAGAAATAACCGACATACCGCATGGTGCGAAGCGCCCTCGGCTCCACCTCTGGGGGAGCTGTCAG
>URPI01000221.1 GCA_900549705.1 uncultured Eubacteriales bacterium | reverse complement strand
GCGGTTTCCTGCAACTGTGCCTTTGCCCAGATTGCCGAGCTGGTGGGGCGGAAGAACATGGAGCGGTATGTGGCGCAATTCCAGCTGACCGACAAGGTGCGCTTTGACGGCGTTACCACCTCTGCGGGCAAATATGACATCAAGGATGCCGGTGCCGCCTCCTTTGCCTGGAGCTGCATCGGCCAGCACAGTGACCTGGTAAACCCCTGCCGCTTCATGGTTTACATGGGACAGATTGCCGGCGGCGGCGTGGCTGCCATGCCCTACATTGTGTCCACGGTGGAAAGCGACGGAGAAATCACCTATCAGGCGAAAACCACCTACACCGACCGGATTATGAGCCAGACACTGGCACAGCAGGTGCAGCGTTATATGCGCAACAACGTAGAAGTAACCTATGGCAGCTATAAGTTCCCCGGCTTGACGGTCTGCGGCAAATCCGGCACGGCAGAGTTGGGCGAGGGACAGATTTCCAACGCCATGTTCTCCGGCTTCTGCACTGACGAGCAGTATCCCCTGGCCTTTGTGGCGGCGGTGGAAAACGGCGGCTACGGCGCGGCGGCCTGCGTGCCCATTTTGTCCGTGGTACTCAGCGAGTGCAAAGCCGTGATGGATGCTTTTTCGTGACACTGCGGATATGGCACGAATACGGCAGTACCCGCCCCGGTGACAATACCACACAGAAACCGGACGTATGATAAAGCGCTTGATACTGTTCCTAAATAGAAAAGGACACAAATACATCCGGCGCGAAGCGCCCTCGGCGCCCCCACTGGGGGAGCTGCTGAGCGAACGCGAAGCTGAGGGGGTGTGCTACGAAATACAGGACACGCTACAAAATACGAACGACACCCTCTCAGTCAGCCCGTTCGGGCTGCCAGCTCTCCCAGAGGGAGAGCCAAGGGCGCTTCGCGCCACGAATAAAACATCCGGGTCGACCCTTAAAATGGGGGTTGACCCGGATGTATTTTTTACTGCTTTGCTTTCTTTTTCCTGCGCTTTCGGAGGTTTGCCCGCACCAGCAGAACAATCAGAACCACCAATACGACCAGCACACACGCCGCAGCAGCCAGCGCCGTTTTCAGCATTTTTGCCAAGTCCATTGCCTCCACCCGCTGGGGCAGGGTGGTGTCATACAGCCGTTCATTGTGCTCCCCGTCCCGGAAGCTGAGCCGCCAGATTGTCTTTTCTCCGTTGACTGCCAGCACCTCTGCTGCCGCAATTTTCTCGCTGTCCAAATTGCAGGCCGGGCGGGCATAGGTTCCCTGCTCAAACATGAAGTTTGCATTCACCGGAAAATCCATCACCGCACCGAAGCTGAACACAAAGCCCACGTCCAGTGGGAAGGTGGGGATATGGGGAGAGCGGAGCCAATAGCCCTGGGGCGTTCCCTTGAATTGGGCAATGCGGGCGCTGCCGTCCGTAAAGCCATAGGCAGGATTTGTCACTTCCTCCGCCGACAGCAGGAACAGCTTGTCGCCGTCCAGAATGTCCGTAACCGGCGAAAAATCTACCGTGCCGCCGGGAGCGCCCGGCAGGGGGATGCCCAATCCCGGGATGGTTGCCGCCTCGTCCGATTTATGGGTGGGCAGCAGGGCGGCATATTCTGCCTGGCTCAGATGGGTCTGGGCGAACGTCTCGCACCATGCCTGAATGTTGCTGCCCTGATAATCCGTGGTGCCGGGATGCTCTGCCGCAAAGTCCTCTCCCCGATTGGAAAAGGACACGCTCACATCCCCAATGTCCCGGAACAGGATGTCCTCTCCCTGCTCATCGCCAATCAGGTTCAGCGACACCAGATACATACCGGGCTGCCCGTCATTGGTGTGCTGGCTGTCCAGCACCAGCCATTTTCCGTCGAAGCCGCAATCTTCATCCGCCTCACCGAAGCAGACCACATCTCCCGTTTGGATTTTTCCTTCCGCCGTCTCTGCGGCTGCTGCCGGAGCAGCACTGCCTGCCAGCAGCAGCGCTGCAACAGCGGCGCAAAGTGCTTTTTGAACATATTTCATGGTTTATTCTCCCATTCCAAGGAAGCAAGAGATACACCCCAGAATGGCACAAACAAAATACACACCCGCAAAGGTCATGCCCAATGCCGCATTGCCGCCGATAAAATTCACATGATTCCACACATCGCTCAGGCTGGGAACTGCCACCCGCAGCACCAGGCCAAAGGCAGCCGCATAAAATGCCGTCGGTACCAGGGGTGCAGCCTTACAGTGGGTCAAAACAGGGAGCAAGGTGCAAACAGCCCCGGCAATGCCTAATAGGAAGCCCACCATGTGAAAGGTTATGTCCGATCCATCCAACACAAGATACAGGATGCTTCCAATCAGTGCAACTGCCCCGGCAACCAAGGTGATTCTTTTTCCGCTGCTGCATCTTTTCATGTTACTTCTCCCCCTTCTGAAAATACCCGTGCTTTACAAACATTGCCGCCGCACCGACTGTCATCAGACCGATGCAGACACAAAGGGCAATCAGCGACGGCTGCCACCAATAAACCGTTTCCTTCACCACCGTTTCCTGGGACAGTCCATTGATTGCCACGGAACGGCTGAGTGCATAGTAAAAATGCTCATTGGCATTTTGCATCCACCGGAGGATATTTCCATCCTTGCCCTTAACCACCAGATTCGACAGTGCGCTGGTTCTTCCGGTATCGGACAGGAACTGATCCGTGCCGCCGGTGATACATTCTGCGGTCAGCACATAGCTGGCTGCATCCTTGGAGCTGTCGGTGATACTGATTCCCTTAAAGCCCCACTCATCCCGCAGAATGGCAATCTGTGCGCCGCTGTGGGCAGGAGAAGCCGTCATGCCAATGCGGTTATAGCTGGTCATTACGCCCAGACCACCGCCGTCGGACAGAGCGCCCTCAAATGCCTTGAAATAAATTTCCCGGCAGGCCTGCTCCGTTGCAAAGGTGGCAACGCCGTGGCGGTTTACCTCCTGGTCATTGAGGCAGTAATGCTTAAAGCCGGTGATGATGCCCTTTTCGGTCATGGGGGCAGCGTTGGCACGGCTCATCTGGTAGCTCAGGAGGCCATCCTCAGAGAAATACTCGCTGTTTCTTCCCAGGTAAGCAGTGCGGTGAATGTTTGCGCCGGGGCCAAACACCATGGTCACACCTGCGTACATGGCATCCTCCGCCATAAAGCTGCCGCGCTGTGCCGTCAGCTCCAGGTTGAAGGTTGCCGCCTGGGTAGGCTCATCCACATACAGGGTACAGCTCTTTCCGTTGCCCGCAACATAATTGCCCTGAATGCCGCTGGGGCCGTTGGTGGAAGCGTTGGCGGGCTTTCCCACTGTCGGAATTGCCACCACGCCACGGTTGTCACCGCAGACTGTGCCCAGTTCGCTGATGGACAGCTGCTGCACAAAGGTTTCCCACCGGTCATCGCCATAGGGAACATCCTTCATATCCACCAGCTTTAAGCCCGCATCCTGCTTGAAGGGTACGCTGG
>URPI01000220.1 GCA_900549705.1 uncultured Eubacteriales bacterium | reverse complement strand
CATGGGGCCGCCGATGTATTCGCCCTGGGTGTTTTTCTCCCGGAAGTGAATGGCGAGCACTACCTCGGAGAATTTGGTACACATTCCCAAAAACGCGGAACACCACATCCAGAACACCGCGCCCGGGCCGCCAATGGCAACGGCACCGGCTACACCGGCGATGTTGCCGGTGCCCACTGTACCGGCCAGTGCCGTACACACCGCCTGGAAGGGACTGATGGAGCCATCCTTGGCTGTTTTCTTCTCAAAAACACGGCCAAGAGTGTTGTTCATGGCGGTTCCGAATTTTCGCACCTGAATGGCGCGGGTGCGGATGGTGAGCCAAAGACCTGCACCGATGATGCAAATCATGGCGGGCAGACCCCAAATAAAATTATTCAGAGCGGTGTTTACGTTAATAATCCAATCTAGCATTCTTCTGTTCGTCCCTCTTAAAAAATTTGCTTCAACGCCTGTTCCTGCGCCTCAATCACCCGGTCGCACCACTGGTCAAATTCCGGATCCTCCTGTTGCAGCTCCGGGTGTGCCAGGACGTTTGCAATGGTGTCCCGGATGCCCTGCTCAAAGCGCACCTGGGGCTGGAAGTCCGGTACCGCCGTTTTCAGCTTCCGGTTGTCAAACACCACGGAATTTGCCTTGTCCCCCACAAGGGAGCCAAGCAAATCGTATTTCTGCGTGGCTGCCAGAAAATGGGAGGAGACATAGTATGGCTTCAGCTCCACACCCAGACAAGCTGCAATGGTACCGTAAATCTGATTCCAGGTCAGCGTCTCATCGTTTGTAATCTGGAAGGCTTCGCCAATAGCATGGGGATTGCCCATCAGCCCCACATAGCCCCGGGCAAAGTCGGTGTTGTGGGTCATGGTCCAAAGGCTGGTGCCGTCTCCGTGGATGATAACGGGCTTGCCCTCCATCATCCGTTTGAGCACCTGGAAGCTGCCGTTCTTCCCATGCACACCCAGGGGAACCTTGCGGTTGTCATAGGTGTGGCTGGGGCGGATGATGGTTACCGGGAAGCCGGATTCACGGTATGCCTTCATCAGCACCTCCTCACAAGCAATCTTGTCCCGGGAATACTGCCAGTAGGGGTTAGAAAGAGCGGTGCCTTCGGTGATGCGATAGTCCCGGACAGGCTTGTGATAGGCAGAAGCAGAGCTGGTATACAGGTACTGCTTCGTTTTGCCGGTAAACAGCCGAATGTCCCGTTCCACCTGCTCCGGCTGGAATCCAATGAACTGGCACACGCAGTCAAAGGTCAGCCCCCGGATTGCCTGTTGCACATCATCTTCATTGTTCATATCCGCCGGAATCCAGTGGACAGAAGCGGGCATTTCCTCTCGCCGGGAGCCGCGGTTGAGCAGGTATACCTCCCAGCCGGACTGGCAAAGCAGCCGGGTGATTGCCATGCTGATGGTGCCGGTTCCGCCAATCATTAAAACCTTCATGATGCTACCTCCTGCCATGAAAAAATAGACCTCACCATGTTACCAGATTCTACTCTATCCGTCAAATAAAATTTGCCTTGACGGGCAAAATTGCCAGTGTTATCATAAAAATAAAAAAGGATAGGGACACATGAAACCTGAAAATCTGTTGGAATTGCTCCATACCGCCGGAAAATTAAAAGATACAACACGTCACTGCTACACCCCCGGCGGGCGGCACGAAAGCGTTGCCGAGCACAGCTGGCGGCTGGCGCTGATGGCCTTCTGGCTGCGGGATGAGTTCCCGGAGCTGGATATGAACCGGGTGGTGCAGATGTGCCTGATTCACGATTTGGGGGAGGCCTTCACCGGGGATATTCCGGTGTTCGATAAGACTGCCGCCGATGAGGAGCGGGAGGAGAAGCTATTGTTTTCCTGGGCGGATACCATTCCCGAACCGCTGCATACCGATATGCGGCAGCTCTACCGGGAGATGGAGGAGAGAGCCACCCCGGAAGCCAAGCTCTATAAGGCGCTGGACGGCCTGGAAGCGCTGATTTCCCACAATGAGTCCGACTTGGCCACCTGGGAGCCTAATGAGTATGACCTCCAAATGACCTATGCCGAAGACCGCATGAGATTCTCCCCCTATATGGTTGCCCTGCGGGAGCAAATAAAGCAGGACAGCATCCAGAAAATCAAGAATGCCGGGAAATAATTACATTCAAGAAATTAAAGTCTCATTTGCTTACTTCTGGAGGACAAAATGATTCTATACTTTTCGGCAACGGGAAACTGCAAGTATGTTGCCACCCGCATTGCCCAGGCGCTTGTGCAGGAAACAGTGTCCATTGTGGACTGCATCAATGAAAACCGCTATACCTTTGAAGATACCGAGATTGGAATCGTGTCGCCAACCTACGACTTGGGACTGCCCAGCATTGTCAAAGAGTTTCTGGAAAAGGCTTCTTTTCGCGGGTCGTACTTGTATTTTATTGCTACCTATGGAACCACACCGGGGGCTGCCGGGTATATGGCGAACAAGGCAATCCGGCAGCAGGAAATAAGCGCCTATTATTCCGTTCGGATGGTTGACACCTGGACACCGATTTTTGACCTCTCAACCCCGGAAAAGGTGGAAAAATACACGAAGAAAACCGAGACGGAGATTGACGGCATCATTTGCGGCATCAAGGAACGCCGAACCAACAAGCATATGGCTCCCCGCACACCGGCAATTCTGACGGAGCTGATTGCACAGCCCTTTTATGACAAAAAGGTGCGCCTGACATCGAATTTCCATGTGGAGGATTGCTGCATCGGCTGCGGCCTGTGTGCAAAGAAATGCCCGGTGCGGGCAATCAGGATGCAGAATGCAAAGCCTGTTTGGGTGAAGGAAAAATGCGTGATGTGCCTCGGATGCCTGCATCGCTGCCCACGGTTTGCAATCCAGTATGGCAGTCGGACAAAGAATCACGGCCAGTATACCAATCCCAATGTAAAGGTATAATTTCCTGCTTGCGAAACAGGAAATTACGCCTTGTACCCTAACCGTAGCAAAAACGCAACCGGCGGGATATTGCCCTTTGGAAGAAAATCGCCTACAATGCTTGCGGAGGTGTATTGACAATGATTTTTTCGGAAAAACTGCAACTGCTCCGAAAGAGCAAGGGGCTGACCCAGGAAAATCTGGCGGAAAAAATGGATGTGTCCCGGCAGGCGGTGGCAAGGTGGGAAGCAGGGCAGGCCTATCCCGACATCGGCAATCTGATTGCAATCAGCAGGCTGTTCCATGTGACGGTGGATTATCTGGTGAAAGACCAGGCGTGCGCTGTGAGCTGCACCAACGGTGCTTCCCGGGATATTGAGAAGCTGGTGGCATTTCGGCTGGAAGCCAATGTCCATACCTATGCTGCCTATATGAACGCGGTGGATTCCACAAGATTGGATTCCCACGATTTCTCCTATCGGAACGGGGATTATGTTTACCACGATACCTATGTAGGCGGCGAACAATTTGCCGGGGAAGAGGCAATCTGGTATCAGGGAAAA
>URPI01000219.1 GCA_900549705.1 uncultured Eubacteriales bacterium | reverse complement strand
TTCACGACAATCGCATGAAAAAATGCTTGAAATTGGAGAAACGCAGGCCAGGGCATACCGCAGGATGCAGGAGCGCTTCAAAATCCAATTGGATCGCCGGCTGATACCGACACCTGCTGCGCAATTTCTTTCAATAAACCGAGGGAGAGGGACAATTGATATGAAAGAAAACAGAAAGCTGCTGAAGGAAGTACTCAAGGATATTCGTCACGATATGACCGATGAGGAGGTGCTGAATCTGCTGGCTGACAGTAAGATTTCGGTCAGCCCCGAAAGCGGAAAAGAAAAATATACGCTGGGGCAGCGTGCGGCGGATGCCATTGCAAAGTTCGCCGGGAGCTGGGCGTTTATTTTCTCGTTTACCGGCGGGTTGGTGCTATGGATGGTCATAAACACGGTGATGGCTGCACGGGCATTTGACCCGTATCCGTTTATCCTGCTGAATCTGGTGCTGTCCTGCGTGGCGGCAATCCAGGCACCGCTTATCATGATGAGCCAGAACCGCCAGGAGGAGAAGGATCGCCGCAGAGCTGAAAATGACTACAAGGTCAACCTGAAGACTGAGATTATGATTGAAGATCTTTATGATAAGGTCAATGCAATTCTTGCAAAGCAATCGGCATTGGAAAAGCAGTTGCAGATGGATAATAGAACGGACGAGCAAAAGCAGCTGTGATTTTGCAATGGAGATAAATGTACCGTCAGTGCCAGGGTGCAATGCTGTTTCTTCATGGCATATCAGGAACGCCAAATTATCATTGCTGCGCGTTCAGTGGGGACGTTTTTGTTGGGCGCACTTTGCAATGCGCCCAACATTCTTATTGTAGCATAACAGGGGAGGGGATTTCCATTGATGTTTTGTTGGAAAAACAGGGCGTTTCTTTGTGAAGTATCCCATCTTGCAAAAATAAAATGCTGTGATAAGATGTAGATACAAGGAAGGACGAAGCCCCCAAAGGGAAAACACCGGAAGGATAGAATCCAAAGGGAGCGTACCAAAAGGAATGACATCCAGAAGAAGGCCATTGGAAGCATAAAAACCGAAAGGGAGACACCCGGAAGGATGGAATCCAAAAGGGAAGCATCCAGAGGGATGAAATCCAATGGGAGAAATCGGAAAGGATAACATTCAAAGGAAACGCCGAACAGGAAAAAATCCGAGAGGGGAAGGTACCTGGAGGAAGAAAATTCCAAAAGGGAAAAGTGTCCGCTTGAATCAGTAGAAAGGGTGGTTACAAGTGAAACTGCAAATTGACAACGAAATGAAATAAGCTCTCAGTCAGTAGTCAGAGAACTGATTGAGAGCTTGTTTCTTTTTATAAGCGTTTTATAGGTGGGATGTGTCCGGTGACTGCGTCAGTGCAGCCGCCGTTTTTTTGTGCCGCCGGGCAGAGAATCGTTACAGCGCAAAAGAGAACCAGGCGGCGGGATCCTCGTAGTTTTCGTTGGGAACCCAGTACACAATTTTCTGCGTCAGATTGTATACGGCGCTGTGAATCGTCAGGTGACGACCGTTTTGAGGCTTAAAGTTTCTCCGACCAACGGAGGCCAAAACGTCCATGGCGGCCTTTTCATCGGATACGATGCCGTCGGTATCACACAGCTGCTGGTAAATCTGCTGATAGCGATCCAGCCCTTTCATATTTTCCTCGTTGTCATAGTAACCCGGCTGGATGACGAAATTGGTCACCCACTGGAAGCTGCTGCTGCCCTCGTTTTCACCGATGTAATCATCCTGGTCATTGTAGGTGACAACCAGCTTGCGGGAAGCCCCGTCCAGGTCGGTATCATCGGTGCCGTTGACCCATTCCAAAATGGCGCTGCGTCCGCTGGCATCTGCCACCATATAGTGATAGGAGGTTCCCGCGGAATCGTGCATATCATAGCGTTCGGCAATCTCCACAGCTTCTTCCAGGTTGTCGGCATAGTCAAGAACCATCCGCAGGAAGGTGGTGGTGGTCATATCCGGTTTCTCCGTATTCTGGTCGGTGGCGGTTACGTCCTCATCATTGCCCTGATAGGTCATGTACACGCCGCAGCTGACACCGGCATCGTTCATGCCGTCCAGGGGGGCATACACGGCGGCAAGGCAGGTAATCTTCTTCAGCAAACCCTCCACATCGGTGTCCGCATCCATGCCCAGCAGCCCCAGGTCCACCGTGGAAATCGTTGCATGGCGACCGTTTCCGCTTTCGGTATGAACGATGCAGGTGTTGGTTTTGCGCATATCGTAGTTTCTGGCGAACAGCTTGTCTCCTGCGGCTGTTTGGGCGGTGAAGGAGGAACAGCCAATCTCCGGGTTCTTGATGGAAACGGGAATCAGCCCCTTGGTGATGTGTTCCACGGCAAAGGAAATCAGCTCGGAATCGCTGGAAACACCACCCTGTGCCAGAAGCTCGTCCATGTAGTAGCCGCCCTTGATGTGCAGCTCATAGACGGAGCCGTCGTCATGGGGGTCGTTCCGGGTGCGGATTTGACGGAAGCTGGCGACGGAGGCCAGCTCATTGTGCCAGACGGCATAGACTGCCACGGCGGCAGAAAGAACCAGCAGCGCCAGGACGGCGGCAATGATTTTTACGGTTTTTTTCATAAAATTCTCCTTATATTGTTCAGCACACAGTGTGTTGAAAGATGATGAAGATTCCTCCGCCGGTCTGCGGCGGAGGGAAGGCGGATTTACGGTTTCAGCCCGCGCAAAAGGCAGCGGAAGCCATAATCAAGCTGCTGACAGGCTGTTTCTTTGGGCAGCTTGCGGGTGATGGCATCCGCTGCAAAGCCGCGGATAAAGCACCAGATGGAGTACCCGACAACGGCTTCGTCCAAATCGCTGCGCAGCCAATGCAGCTCTTTCCCGGTGCGGATTAGCTTTTTGATTTCTTCCTGCCACCATGTAAAATTATCCGGGCTGGCGCAGTCGGCTTCAAAAATATAGCCGCTTAAATTGGCACGGCTCTCGTAGGTCAGCTCCAGCGTCCGGCGCGCCACAGCGCAGATGTGTTCTTCAAAGTCGCCATGCCCGTCCCAGGGCATTGCAAGGCTGCGGCGTACCTGGGTTACGGAACGGCTGTAGATGATGGCGAGAACCTCGTCGATGGAGTGAAAGCGGTTGTAAAAGACCCGGTTGGTGATGCCAAGGTCTTTCAGCACGTCCCGGACGGTCAGCTTTTGGGGGCTTTTTTCCTGTGCCAGCCGTTCTACCGATGCGGTAATGATGTCGCACAGTTCATCCTGTATCAGTTCTATGGCTGCTTCCCCCTTTGCAAATGTCTAGCACACTGTGTGCTAGAGAGGATTATACTCCGTTTCCGGCATCTTGTCAACCCCCTTCCGGCGGGGACAGGACGATTGCATGAGTTAAGAAGATATGAACACGCTATTACCATGAGGATATGGAACAATCGGCTGCGTTGTGTGGAGTCAGCCTATGGTTAGCACCCCTTGGCTTCCCCCGGGGGTGTTGCAGAGCGCAGCGAATCTTTCAAAATTATG